>JALYNC010000069.1 GCA_030773415.1 Actinomycetota bacterium | reverse complement strand
CGCTGGCCTTGTCGGCGGCGAGCACGGACGCTCCAGGGCGTTTAACGGCGGGGCGCCGGCGTCAGCAGACACCCGGCGACCGTCAGCACGCTGCGGTGATCCCCCTGGACGAGGAACCGGCGGCTAGAGCCGTCCGGCGCCGCCACCGCGTCAGCACGACGGCATAGGAAACAAGGGTGACGCCCATCGCGGTCAGCCAGGCCACCCTCTCGTACTGCGCCGGGTAGAGGACGTCGTGCAGGTAGTGCGAGATGAAGCTGCCCTCGTACGGCACCTTGCCGCCAACCTGGAGCAGCCACTTCTCCAGAGTGGTGAGGGGACACCTGGAGCCGGCCAGCGTCACGTAGACCGAGTAGACAGTGGTCGCGATGCTCGGCCACAGCCAGGCCAGCCGGCGCAGCGCCAGGAACCCGCCGATCACGATGTAGGCCAGGAAGGCCATGTGCACGCTGGCGACCACCACCGCGGCCACCACAGCCAGTCCGTTCGCCATGTGGACAGCATAAGGCCCGGGTGCCCTGCCGCACCGGGTTCGCCACGGCCCGGCGGTGGGCGGCGGCACGAAGGTGCGCGGTTAAATGGGGCGTGGCCTCAGCTGTGATCCGGGACCTCGAGCCCGCCCCCCTCTCCAGGAGCTCGGCCCGGCGGCTCCTGGTCCCGCTGTGCCTGATCGTGGTGCTCGTCCGCGCGACGTACGTGTTCAGGCCCTTGCGTAACGACGAGGGCGGCTACCTGCTCATAGCCAGGCAGTGGCACACCGGCGGTGAGTTCCTGTACGGCGACTACTTCGTTGACCGCCCTCCGCTCCTCATGCTCATCTTCAAGGTCGCGTCGCTCACTGAGTGGGATCAGGCGATTCGCGTCCTCGCGATTCCGTTCGTCGTCTCGTTCGTTCTCGCTGGCTGGCGTGCGGGCACGCTCCTCGCGGGCCCGGCCGGCGGGCGATGGGCCGCCGTGGTGGCCGCCGGCATCATGTGCTCTCCGGGGTTGGCGGCGGAGCAGGCGGACGGCGAACTGTTCGGGGCCTGCTTGGTGATGGTGGCCATCGCCCTGGCTCTCTCCGCCTGGTACGCCGACTCCCGCGGGGCGCGGCTGTACTGGGCCGTCGCCGCCGGCGCGGTGGCTGCGGCCGCGCCGCTGATCAAGCAGAGCCTGGTGGAGGGAGTCCTGTTCCTCGCCGGCCTGGTCATTCTCGGGTTCTGGCGGCAGGGTGCAGCCCGACGCCGCGCTCTCTTCGTCGCAGCCGCGGGCTCCCTGGGTGCGCTACTCGCCTGTGCGCCGGTCTTGCTGTGGCTGATGGCCGCCGAGATCGCGCCGGCTGACGCTTGGCACGATCTCGTCGGCTCCCGTGGTGTCGCCTTCGAGATCCTCTGGTCGACGAGTCCCGACGATTCGATTCGCAGGGCAGGTCAGCTTTTGGTCATGGGCACGGTCACCGGCCTTCTGCCGGTGGTACTCACCTGGCTCCTCGCCGTGCGCCGCGATCCGGGGGTCAGGCCGGTCGAAGCGAAACTGATCACTCCGCTTCTCGTGTTCGGGGTCGTCGGCATCGCATCGGGTGGCGCCTACTGGCTCCCCTACCTGCTGCAGCTCGCGCCGGCGGCCGTCCTCGCCGCAGGCGCGATGGCTCCCTCGGTCTCTGTCCCCGGCGCGTGGATGCGGCGCTGTAGCAGGATGATCGTGGCAGCTGCGGTCGTGGGCACCCTGGCCTCGAGCGTGGTCCACGCAACCGTGCCGTCGGTCTGGGCCGGCCAGCGGATCGGCGAGTGGTTGGCTGATTCAAAGGCGGTGAGCGATACGGGCTTCGTGGTGTACGGCCTTCCTTCCGTCCTGGAGACCGCGGACATGTCGTCGCCGTACCCGCACGTGTGGAGCGCGGCGCTGCGCACGCTCGATCCCGAACAAACTAGGCTGCGGGCGACCCTGGCGGGGCCCGCGGCACCGGAGTGGATCGTCCAGATCAACGGCACGAACGCCTGGGGCATTGACGACAGGTTTCGGCTACGCGACCTCATCGGCCAGCGCTACCGCATCGTGGCCGAGATCTGCGGCCACAAGGTGTGGCTGCGCCAGGACGTGACGCGGCAACTGGCAGCTCCGCCACGCTGCTGAACGACCCGCGACATGGGCCACGCCCGTGCGGCTGGTGAGGGGGAGTGCGGCCCCGGTGAGCGCCGCCGCCCCGCATTAGCTCCGTGAGCTTCTGGCGCGCTGCGAATAGCGTCCCGCCGGCTGCCGCCCGTCGCGGCACCCATTCGCCGTTGTCGCCCCTCCCGCAACAAGCATGTCAACGGCTCGGCCCGGTGGCCCCCTCGTTGCAGCGCGGCGCCGCAGCGTTTACCAGGTGCAATGTGATCTGCACCCTGCGTTTATTGAGGTCACCCACACGGGTGGAAGTCCTCCACAAGGCAGCTTCTCAAGTCGAAATGATCGTGCGACTTCCCCTACGTTCTGCCGCACATGAAGGCGCTGAGCTGAGGGGCGTTGGTGAACGCGGTAGCGGCTGTCGAGGACGAGGTCCGTGAACTGGTCCGGCGTCGGGGGCTTGATCCGGCCGCGGAGGCGGCTACGCTGCGGCGGCTTATCGACGACGTCATCGCCGACTACGACGACCGCACGCTGACCAGCACGCTCACTCCTCTGACCGATCCGGCGGCCGCCGCGCGCTCGGTCTACGACGCGGTGGCTGGCTTCGGTCCGCTGCAGCGCCACCTCGACGATCCAACGGTCGAGGAAATCTGGATCAACGAGCCGGGGCGGGTCTTCGTCGCCCGTCGGGGCCGCAGCGAACTCACCACCACGATTCTGACGGAATCCCAGGTGCGCGACCTCGTCGAGAAAATGCTCAAGTCGTCGGGACGTCGGGTGGACATGTCCACGCCTTTCGTGGACGCCATGTTGCCGGACGGTTCACGCCTCCACGTCGTCATCCCGGACATCACGCGGCGACACTGGTCGGTCAACATCCGGAAGTTCGTCCTGACGGCACATTCGCTTGACGAGTTGGTAGCACTCGGATCCCTGACGTCGCAGGCTGCCCGCTTTCTGGAGGCGGCCGTCGCCGCCGGTCTCAACATCATCGTCGCCGGCGGGACGCAGGCCGGAAAAACGACGTTGCTGAACTGCCTGGCGTCCGCCATTCCGGCCCGGCAGCGGGTGATCACTTGTGAGGAAGTTTTCGAGCTCCGAGTGCCGCTGCCCGACGTCGTGGGGATGCAGACGCGGCAGGCCAACCTCGAGGGCACGGGCGAAGTTCCGCTGCGCCGACTCGTCAAGGAGGCGCTGCGGATGCGCCCCGACCGCATCCTGGTGGGTGAGGTTCGGCAAGCGGAGTGTCTGGACCTGCTCATTGCGCTGAACTCGGGCTTGCCGGGGATGTGCACGATCCATGCGAACAGTGCGCGCGAGGCGGTGGTGAAGCTGTGCACCCTGCCACTGCTCGCCGGTGAGAACGTCTCGCACGCCTTCGTCGTCCCGACAGTGGCTGCGAGTGTGGATCTGGTCATCCATGTCGGGTCCGACGCTGCGGGCAACCGTCGGGTGCGCGAGATCGCCGGGGTGCCTGGCCGGGTCGAAGGCGACGTCCTGGAGATATCGAACATTTTCGTCACCCGCGACGACCGGTTGTGCAGAGCCGACGGGTTCCCGCCACACGCTGAGCGCTTCTCCCGTGCCGGGTACGACTTGCCGCGGCTGCTGGCCGCTCCCGCGCTCGCGGGCAGCGACTGATATGGGGGCGCTTGTCGGTCTGCTGTTCGGCTTGGGGTTGTTTGCCCTGTGGCACCCTTCGGGACCATCGCCCACACGCACCCGCCGCGCTCGATGGAGTGAACGCATCGACGAGTTGCTGGTGCGGGCGGATATCGAAGCCGTGTCCGCCGCGCAGCTGATCGCGGCCTCCGCGGTATTCGCAGGTTTCTGCTTTCTGCTGACCTGGGGCATCTCTGAATCGCCGCCGATTGCTGTCGCATTCGCCTCCTTCGCCAGCATGGTGCCGCTCAACGTGGTGCGCTGGCGGGCTCGCCAACGGTCTGCGGAGCTGCGTGAACTCTGGCCCGAGGTAACCGACAACCTGGCTTCGGGGGTTCGCGCCGGTCTGTCGTTGCCGGAGGCGCTCATGCAGTTGGCTGTCCGTGGCCCGGAACAGTTGCGATCCCCCTTCCAGCGCTTCGGGGAGGACTACCGGGCAACCGGCCAGTGGGCAGAGTCGCTGAATCGGCTCAAGTACAACCTGGCTGACCCCGTGGGTGATCGAATCGTCGAGACGTTACGGCTCGCGCGGGAAGTCGGCGGGCACGACCTCGGCCGGCTGCTGCGAGCGCTGTCCGGATTTCTGCGGGAGGACGCGCGCACCCGGGCAGAACTCGAAGCCCGTCAGAGCTGGACGGTCAACGCCGCCCGGCTCGCCGTGGCTGCGCCGTGGGTTCTGCTGGCCATGTTGTCGCTGCGTCCGGAGGTGGTGGCGCCCTACAACAGCCCGACCGGAGTGCTCGTCCTGGGGGCCGGCGGAGTTACCTCACTACTGGCCTATCAGCTCATGAAGCGAATCGCCCGCCTGCCGCAGGAACAGCGGGTGCTGCGGTGAGCGCCGTCGGCGCCGCCTTGGGGGCCGCCGCGGGCACGGGACTGGTTCTCTCGCTGGCCGGAACACCCCGGCTGCGGCGTCCGCGGCTCGCCGACCGGCTCGAACCGTATCTGCGCGACTCACCGAGACCCTCGCGGTTGCTCAGTTCCACCCGGGACCTCACTCCGTTTCCCACCGCCGAGCGCCTGTTGCGGCCGGTGCTTCGCGACCTCGTCCGCTTCCTGGATCGCTCGCTGGGCGGGATCGCATCTGTGCAGCGGCGTCTGGACGCGGCCGGCCGAGGCATGACGCTGGAGCAGTTCCGAGCCGAGCAGGTGCTCTGGGGAGCTGGCGGGCTGGTGTGCGGCCTGGGGCTGTCCTTGTTGCTCGCGGCGACGGGGCGCTCCGCATCGGGGGTGCCGTTACTGGTGCTCACCGTGCTGCTCGTGCTGGGCGGTGTGCTGGCGCGCGACCGGTGGCTGTCGCATGAGGTCGCCAGGCGATCCGAACGGATGATGGCGGAGTTCCCGACCGTGGCGGACATGCTCGCTCTGGCGGTTGCGGCGGGGGAGGGCCCGGTCGGCGCCATGGAGCGGCTCACCCGCATCGGCTCCGGAGAGCTGACACGAGAACTGGGGCACGCGCTCGCGGACGCGCGCGCGGGAGCCAGCCTGGTGCAGGCGCTGGAGTCGATGGCCGCTCGTACGGCCCTACCCGTGCTGAGCCGGTTCGTCGACGGTGTCGCCGTCGCAGTCGAGCGCGGCACGCCACTGGCCGAGGTGTTGCGGGCTCAGGCCGTAGACGTCCGGGAAGCCAGCAAGCGGTCTCTGCTGGAGGCAGGCGGCCGCAAAGAAATAGCCATGATGGTGCCGGTCGTGTTCTTCGTCCTGCCGGTGACCGTTCTGTTCGCCCTGTTCCCCAGTTTTTACGGCTTCACGGTCACCACCCCCTGACGAATCAACCGACTGAGAGGAATGACGACGATGACCAACGCAATCGTCCGGCTACAGATCACCTTGACGATGCTGCGCAGGTCCATGCGGGACGACCGCGGGGACGTTCCGGGCTGGGTGCTCATCACCCTGATGACCGCCGGTCTGGTCACCGCGCTCTGGGCGATTGCCGGCCCGCAGCTCAGTTCTTTGCTGACCGAGGCGCTCTCGGGTGTCACCGGCCCCTGACGCGCGCGTGCCGACGCCTGCCGCGCGCTTGCTCGGCGTTCGAGGCCCCGCCGGCGACCGCGGCTCTTCGGCCGTCGAGTTCGTGCTCGTCGGCATCCTGCTGACGGGTTTGTTCGCGGCGCTGCTCCAGCTTGCACTCAACCTGCACATTCGCAACGTTCTCGTGGCGTGCGCGGCCGAGGGCGCGCGCTACGGGGCGAACGCCGACCGGGCGCCGCAGGACGGGGCGACTCACGCCCGTGGCCTGATCGTCGATTCGCTGTCGGCGCGCTTTGCGCAGGACGTCACGGCAGCGGTGGAGGAGCGTGACGGGGCCGTCCTCGTTGTGGTGACCGTCCGGGCGCCGCTGCCAGTCGTCGCCTTGCTCGGGCCTGAGCGGGCGCTGGTGGCGACGGGTCACGCGTTGCGTGAGGGCGTATGAGGCGCTTCTCGCGCGGCGATGCGGGCGATGCGGGTACGGCCATCGTCGAGTTCGTGTTTCTGGCGGTGCTGCTGATGGTGCCGCTGGCATACGTCGTCGTGGCGGCCGCCACTGTGCAGCGGGCCGCATTCGGGGTCACGACCGCGACCCGCGAAGCAGGCCGGGCCTTCGTCACCGCCACCGCCGAGCAGGATCCCTACGCCCGCGCGGCCGCTGCCGCCGATTTGGCGCTGCGAGACCAGGGGCTCGATCTGCCGCCGACGTCACTGCAGATCTCCTGTGTTGGCCAGTGCGGCGCCCCGGAGAGCTCGGTGCATGTCGCGCTCGACTACACGGTGGCCGTGCCCCTGGCGCCGCGGGCCGTCAACGGCCGACCGCTGGGGTCAATCGTGGTGCGAGGTCGACATACCCAGTTCGTCGACGCGTTCCGGGACGCGCCGTGAGGGTGCTTCCCGGCCGGAGTCGGCCCAGCGGTGACGGCGGTTCGCTGTTGTTGCTTGTCATCGGTTATGCCGTGATCGCCATGGCCTTCGTCGGGGTGGCTGTCGACGTGTCGGCGATGTTCCTGGCCCGCCGGGGCTTAGCTGCTGTCGCAGACGGTGCGGCGGTGGCGGCGGCGTCCGCTGTCGACGCCGATGCCTTGTACGCCGGGCGCGGCGGCGACACGCTGCCGCTGTCGGACGACCGTGTGCGCGGCGCAGTGGAGCAGTATCTGGCCGCCAGCGATGTGGGCAGCCGCTATCCGGACCTTCAGGTGCTGGAAGCGTCCACAGACGGCGTCACCGTGACCGTGTCCGTCCACGAGACGCAGACCTTGACGTTTCTCCGTCTGGTCGGTCGCTTGAGTAGCCCGTACGCCGACGGCACTGTGCCGGTCCGGGCAACCGCCCGCGCCCGCGCGCCATATTTCTGACCGTGGCGGTGCGGCCCAATCAGCCGACCGCACCGCTCACCCCACGCAGGTGCTGATTACCACCAGAATACTGAGCGCATCGCGGTCTCCTTCGGTGCCGCGTCGCATCATCTTGATCCGACCGTACATGCTCACGATCTTGCGCGCTACCGGGCTTATGCATACCTCCGCGACGTTGCAGCGATCGATCCACCGCTGGTGGATCGCCTTTGGTTACGCCCTACGTGGCGGAGCTGTGGCACCGAGCAGCCGGACGGAACTGGCCGGTGTCGCCGTCTCGCCGACCTGATGGCTGCGTGCACAGTCATGCGCCCTGACCGGTGCGCCCGCAGACGGTTCACGCCAAACGTCTGCAGGATTACCTTTCCGTGACAACATCGTCACTGCCAGCAAAAAGTCTGTGCTCACTGTGGCTCTGGGTGTGCCACCTGTGGTTGCCTTCCGTGACGGGTCAACTACGGAGAGGAGCGAAAAAGTGCGATCAACTCTGTCGTGGTAGCCGCCCCCGGCCGCCTCTAACGGCGCCGTCCGTCCCGATACCGGAAAGGAAAAGCCCGATGCGCAGCACTCTGTGGTGGTAGCCGCCAGCCGTCAGGGCACGGGCGCCTGTTCGCCCCCCCGCGCAGCCAGCCAAGCTGGCCAGGCGCCAGGGGGCATGGGCGCGCCGAGAGAATGTCCCTGCACAAGGTCGACGCCCAGCGCGACGAGAGCCGGCAAGATCGCCGGATTCTCCACGCCCTCGGCGACGACCTCAAAGCTCATGGCGTGCGCGAGATCAACGATGGCGCGCAGCAGCATGTCATCCTGCGAAGCGTCGAAGTTGGCCAAAAACGCGCGGTCGAGCTTGACTTCATGAATCGGCAGGTTGCGCAGGTAAGCCAGCGAAGAGTAGCCGGTACCGAAGTCGTCCACCGACAAGCGAACCCCGAGCGAGCTTAGCCTTTCCAGGACCACGATCGCCCGCTCGGGCTCATCCATCATCACCGTCTCGGTGATCTCGAGCGTGAGCATCTCCGGCAGCACGCGATGCTTGGCGAGCAGGTCCAGCACCCGGGACGGCAGCGACAGCTCGTGCACCGAACGAGCGCTCACGTTCACGGACACCCGCGACGGCATCCCCGCTTGCTGCCACGTTCGTGACTGGGCGATGGAGCGCTCCAAGACGTGATCGGTGAGTGGTCCCATCAGCCCATTCGCCTCCGCCAGGGGCACCAACTCGTTCGGCTGAATAGCGCCGAGGTCGGGGTGGCGCCACCGCACGAGCGCCTCGGCCCCCACGACGCGGGAGTCGCGGGTGCGAATCAGCGGCTGAAAGGCAATGTCGAAGTCGTCAGTGTCGATGGCACGCCGCAGGTCGGTTCCCAGGCGCAGCCGCCGGGCACTGCGAACCTCCAGATGTGGCTGATACCCGGCCACGGTTACCGAATTCCGGTGAGTCGTCGCGAGAGCGATCTCCGCCCGCCGCAATAACGCCGGCGCGGAGTGGCCGTCCGCCGGGCTGACAGCAAAGCCGGCACGCAGGCGC
The DNA here is from genome assembly GCA_030773415.1 of Actinomycetota bacterium. Classification (GTDB taxonomy): domain Bacteria; phylum Actinomycetota; class Actinomycetes; order JALYNC01; family JALYNC01; genus JALYNC01. Next base: position 86,253 of record JALYNC010000069.1, on the reverse strand, counting down.
AGATCCACGGTGACGCCGGCCACTTCGATCAGCTGGTTCACCTGTCCGACCAGTGACTCGACCAGCGGGCGGGGCTCTGGGGCCGGGTCGTCCAGGGGCAGCAAGATCCCGAACTCGTCTCCGCCTGTCCGAGCGAGCAGCGCCGTGTCGGGCAGCACTTCGGTCAGGCGGTCCGCGACCACGGTGAGCACCGTGTCTCCGGCAGCATGCCCGAGTGAGTCATTGACGTCCTGGAGCCGGACGACGTCGAGCAGCACCACCACGGCCGGTGTGCCGCGCAACAACAACTCGTCGCTTCGCCGGGTGATCTCTGCAAGCGTCATGAGCCGGGTGAGCTTGTCGTAATCCGCCTGGTTGGTCAGCTGCTCCAGTAGCGAGCCCTGTTCGAGCGCGGCGCCCACCCGAGACGCCAGCATCTCCAGGAGGCGCACGTCGTCCCCGTTGAACGGGCGGACCGAGCCCAGGCGGTCGCGCACCGCCAACACACCGGCCACTTCGCCGTTGACCTTCAGGGGAACGGCAATGCGATCCAGGTTGCCGGTGAGCACGGCTGCCCGTCCTGACATCACGGCCACGGCTCCAGGCGCGTCGACCTGATCGATTTCCAGGCTGCCGTCCGCGCGCCGGATCAGGCGCAGTGAGGCCTCGTCCGGTGCTTCGCCGTTCAGGGTCAGCTCGACCTGTCCGGCCACAAGGAGTTCGGCGGCCTGCTCCATCACCGGCTGCAGGTCCTCTTTGCGGGCCGCCAAGGGCGCCAGCCCGCTGGAGATCTCCGCGAGACGGTGCAGGTCAGCGCCCCTCTGAAGTTGTCGCGCATAGGCCCGGCAGCCCCAACTGACCAGAAGGCCGATCGCCAGCACTAGGAACAGCGAGCCGCGCTCCTCGTACACGGCCATGACCGCGACCAAGGCGAGCGAGGTAACCACTACGTTTGCCGCAAGCGCGAAGCCCAACGGACCCAGAATCTCTTGGATCCGAGGCCGTCGTTGGGTCAGGGCGATGGCCGTGGTCGTCGCAGCGGAGCTGACCAGGTCACCCACAAGGCTGGCGACGAAGGCGGCCGGCCAGAAGTGCGGGACGCTGCTGGCCGACGCGGGAGCCAGCATGCCGAAGACGCTGATCACCACGACCGCCTCCAAGAGCAGGGCCGCGACATTCAGCGCTGCTTTGACGGGAGTAAGTCGCCGGTAAGCAAGAAAGAGCGCCATTCCTCCTACCCACGCGCCCACCAGCTGCGCCGCGGGTAGGAGGAACAGGCCCAGCACCACGGGCAGCTGCGTGAGGGTGATCGCGCGCGATTGCTCGCGAAGTTGGAAATGCACCAGCATGGCCGGGGTCAGCGCGAACAGTGCTACGAACGCCCACCACGGCAGGATCGGGTCCAGCGGCGGAGTCGGCCTGTATGTGCTCAACCCGAACCAGACCGCCGCGGACAGGCCCAAAAGCAGGAGCACCAGTCCGGCGATGGCGCGCTGTCCGGCCAGGCCACCGTGGACCGTGCGCATCACGCCTGGCACGCGGGCATCCCGGTTGGCCGGCCGTGCCACACCGCGATACCAACGGTGTCTCACAGTGCTTCCCCCAGAACCGCTGCGGTGGCTCGGGACCCGGAACGACGGGCCGGCGCCACTCCTGCCGACCCACCCTGTGTGCGCCCCCACAACCGCCGTGCCCGCCGGTTGATCGAACTGAGCGCGAAGCCGAGCGGAAATGTGCCCGCTGCGACGGCGCGTCTACCGCTGAACTGTAGTCCGCGCGGTCCCCGGGCCGCATTAGTCCGCCGAAGTTCGGCTCGGGATCGGTCGCGTACCCTGGACCGCTGTGCCTGCCGACCCCATCGACGAGCTCAAAGCCCTCACCGCGACGCTGGCGTCCGTCGAGGCGGTGCTCGATCCGGAGCGGATGCGTCGTGAGCTCGCGGAGCTCAATGAGCGCGCCGCCGCACCCGATCTGTGGGACGACTCCGAGCGCGCGCAGAAGGTGACCAGCCGCCTGTCGCACCTGCAGTCCGAGCTGACCCGCCTGGAATCACTGCGTCGCAGGCTCGACGACGTCGGTGTCCTGTACGAGCTGGCGGCCCTGGAGTCCGACGACGAAACGTTCGCCGAGGCCGAGACGGAGCGCGAGGCCCTGCAGCGGGCGATCGGGGAGCTGGAGGTTCGCACGCTGCTGTCCGGCGAGTACGACGAGCGCGAGGCTCTGGTGACCATCAGCTCTCAGGCGGGTGGCGTCGATGCGGCGGACTGGGCGCAGATGCTGCTGCGGATGTATCTGCGTTGGGCCGAGCGGCACGGCTACCCCACCGAGGTCTACGACACGTCCTACGCGGAGGAGGCGGGCATCAAGTCCGCCACGTTCGCGGTCAAGGTGCCCTACGCCTACGGGACCCTGCTCTCCGAGCACGGCACCCACCGGCTGGTGCGCATCAGCCCGTTCGACAACCAGAGCCGCCGGCAGACTTCTTTCGCCGGGGTGGACGTGACGCCAGTGGTCGAGTCGAGCGACCACGTCGGGGTCGACGAGACTGAGCTGCGGATCGACGTCTACCGGTCGTCGGGCCCCGGTGGGCAGGGAGTGAACACCACCGACTCGGCGGTGCGGATCACGCATCTGCCGTCCGGCATCGTGGTGAGCTGCCAGAACGAGCGTTCTCAGCTGCAGAACCGGGCCAGCGCAATGCTCGTGCTGCAGGCGAAGCTGCTGGAGCGCCGCCGACAGGAGGAGGCCGCCACCATGGCGGAGATCCGCGGCGAATCCACGACCAGCTGGGGTACGCAGATCCGCAACTACGTCCTGCACCCCTACCAGATGGCCAAGGACCTGCGTACCGACGTGGAGACGGGCAACGTCCAGGCGGTGCTCGACGGCGACATCGACGCGTTCATCGAGAGCGGCATTCGGTGGCGCCGCAACGCCGCCGTGCCGGCGGACTGACCGCGCCGGCCCGGTCACCGGGCCGCGGCAACCGTCTTATCGGGCGGTCACCGCCCGGCCGGCAGCCCCGACAGGGTGAGCAGCACGATGGTGAGTGCCGCGAGCAGTACCACGAGGGCCTGCAGAGCGGCGGGCGTCGTGCCGGAATGCATGCTGGCGCGAACGGCCCGGCAGGTCGGGCAACGGCCCTCCGAGACGGGGCCGGCGCAAGCAGCGCACGCAGCGTGCTGGCACGACATGGCGGATCCTTCCGGCCGGGAGCCCGATCGTACGGTGGGGGCGGTGCAACCGCAGCTCGGCACATGCCGGGCACCTGCCGGGCACCACTCGAAGGGGTGGAGCCCGCCGCTGACTGGTCGGCCGGCAGCCCCGCGCTCGGTAGAGTGGGCACTCGTGATGGCTTCGTGATCCGCTTCGAGTCGGTGACCAAGTGGTACAGGGCGACCCCCCGGCCCGCTCTCGAGGACGTCTCGGTCCAGATCGCCAAGGGAGAGTTCGTCTTCGTGGTCGGCCAGTCCGGCTCGGGCAAGTCCACCTTCCTGCGCCTGGTGCTGCGGGAGGAGAAGCCGAGCAAGGGCCGCGTCTTCGTATTGGACAAGGACCTCAACCGCCTCTCCCGCTGGCGGGTGCCGACCCTGCGCCGCTCGATCGGCACCGTGTTCCAGGACTACCGGCTGCTGCCCAACAAGACCGTCGCGCAGAACGTGGCCTTCGCTCTAGAGGTGCTCGGCAAGAACCGGCACACCATCCGGCAGGTCGTTCCCGAGGTGCTGGAACTGGTCGGGCTGGACGGCAAGGGCGCCCGCATGCCGCACGAGCTTTCCGGTGGAGAGCAGCAGCGCGTGGCGATCGCGCGGGCGTTCGTCAACCGCCCGACCATTCTGCTGGCGGACGAGCCGACCGGAAACCTCGACCCGGCGACGAGCGATGGCATCATGCGGCTCCTCGACCGGATCAACCGCACGGGCACGACCGTCGTCATGGCGACGCATGACGCTGTCGTGGTCGACTCGATGCGTCGCCGAGTCATCGAACTCGATGAAGGCAAAGTGGTGCGCGACGAGGCGCGAGGCGTCTACGGCTACAGCTCCTAGCGGGTCAGGCGCGGACCCGCCGTTCGGAAACGCCTCCTCGACCGGTTTCGTTGTTCCGGTCGTTGAACTAGACGAAGGAAGTTCCCATGCGTGCCCTGTTCGTGCTCTCGGAGGTGTGGATCGGCCTCCGGCGCAACCTGACGATGGCGTTCTCCGTCGTGATGGTCACCGCCATCTCGCTCGCCATCTTCGGCGCCGGCCTGCTGATCCGCGAGCAGATCAACACGATGAAGACCTTCTGGTACGACAAGGTCGAGGTCTCGGTCTTCCTCACCAAGGAGGTGACCCCCGCTCAGCGCGAGGAGATCAAGAAGGACCTGGACGCGCTGCCGGAGGTGGAGCGGCTCTACTACGAGTCGCAGGCCGACGCCTACAAGCGCTTCGTCAAGCAGTTCGAGGACTCCCCGGACCTGGTGAAGAACGTCCGTGAGGACGCGTTGCCGGAGTCGTACCGGGTGAAGCTGACCGATCCGGAGAAGTACGCTGTCGTCGAGCGGGCACTGCAGTTCAGCCCCGGCGTCTACGAGGTGCAGGACCAGCGGCAGATCCTCGACCGGTTCTTCCGGGTGCTCAACGCCTTCCAGTTCGCCGCGTTGGTCACCGCCATCGTGCTCCTGGTGGTGGCGGTGGTGCTCATCTCGGTCACGATCCGCGTGGCGGCGTTCAACCGCCGGCGGGAGACAGGGATCATGCGGCTGGTCGGCGCGTCCAACTTCTACATCAGCCTGCCGTTCGTGCTCGAAGGCGCCATCGCCGGGCTGATCGGCGCGGGCCTGGCCAGCTTGGCGCTCGCGGCATTCCAGTGGCAATTCATCGAAAACCGCTTTCGTGAGACCATCCCGGCGATCAACTTCATCGGCTGGGAGGAGCTGCTCGGCGTGATCCCCGTTCTGCTGGTGCTCGGCGTCGGGCTCGCGTCCGTCGCCTCCCTCGTCACGCTGCGCCGACACCTCAAGGTCTGAGTCCACAATGGTCAAGGAGACGGGTCGCAAGCTAGTCGCCCAGAACCGCAAGGCGCGCCACGACTACGCGATCGAGGACGTCTTCGAGGCCGGCATCGTGCTCATGGGCACCGAGGTCAAGAGCCTGCGCGCCGGCCGGGCGTCCCTGGTCGATGCTTTCGGCTCGATCCGGGACGGCGAAGCATGGCTTACCGGGATGCACATCCCCGAGTACACCCAGGGCACGTGGACCAACCACGAGCCGCGCCGCACCCGCAAGCTCCTACTGCACCGCTCGGAGATCTTGCGGCTGATCGGCAAGACCAAAGAGGGCGGGCTGACGCTCGTCCCCCTGTCGCTGTACTTCAAGGACGGCAAGGCCAAAGTCGAGATCGCGCTGGCCCGCGGTAAGAAGTCCTACGACAAGCGTCAGACGCTCGCCGCAAAGGACGCCCAGCGGGAGATCGCCCGCGAAGCCGGGCGCCGGGCAAAGGGGAGCTGGTGACCCGCTCGGCGCCATGGGCCAGGGCGGTGACCGCCGGTGTGGTGCTGGGCCTGCTGCCGTTGTCCGCATGCTCGAACACCCCTGCTCCGGACGGTGCGGCCAAGGCGTTCCTCGCCGACTGGACCACCGGCGACTACCTGGCGGCGGCGAAGCGCACCGACGGCACGCCCGAGGACGTCGCTCAGGTACTCCAGGACGTCGATGAACGGCTGGACGTCCTCGAGGACAAGCGGAGCCTCGGGCAGATCCACACCGACGACGACACGGCGACTGCCCAGTACCGCGCCGAGCTGACTCTGCGCGGCCTCGGCAACTGGAGCTACACCGGATCCGTGCCGCTGCGCTACGTCGAGGACAAGTGGACGGTCGACTGGTCACCCGCAGTGATTCATCCGAAGCTCGGGGCGCATCAGCGGCTGACCCGGACACGGCAGCTTCCGGAGCGGGCGAACATCCTGGACGGCGACGGTCGGCCGCTGTTCGCTCCGACGCCGGTGGTCAACGTCGGGATGGTGCCCGGGCGGCTGACCGACCCGGCGGGCACGATCTCGACCCTCGAGCGAACCACCGGTGCGGACCCGGACCGCTTGCGTGCGGCTCTGGCGGCGGCAAAGCCGGATCAGCTGGTGCCCGTGATCACCTTGCGGGAGACCGATTACCAGGAGGTCAAGCCGCAGATCCACCCGATAGCCGGCCTGGTGTTCGCCAGGCAGACACGGCAGCTACCGCCGACCACAGACTTCGCTCGCACGCTCCTTGGCCGAGTCGGCCCGGCGACGGCCGAGACGCTGAAGAAGGCGGGGCCGGCCTTCCAGGACGGTGACGAGCTCGGCAGCTCAGGCCTGCAGGCGGCCTTCCAGCAACGGCTCGCCGGCATGCCGTCGGGTGCCGTGGTGGTCGCCGACCTCGTCGGCGGCGGCGCCGGGGAGACGCTGCACACCTTCGCCGGAAAGCCCGGGGAGCCGGTTCGCACGACACTGAGCCGCCCGGTGCAGCTGGCGGCGGAGGCAGCGCTGGACCAGGTGCAGGTGCCCGCCGCGCTCGTCGCCGTCCGGCCGTCGACCGGCGAGCTGCTGGCCGTGGCCAACCGGCCCACCGACTCGAGCCTCAACCGCGCTCTGGCGGGCCGGTACCCGCCCGGCTCCACGTTCAAGGTGGTCACCGCGGCGGCGCTGCTGGAGGGCGGCCTGTCACCGGTTGACCGGGTGCCGTGCCCCCCGACCGTGACGGTGTCCGGAAAGTCGTTCCGCAATTTCGAGGGCGAGGCCGGCGGCGACCTGCCGTTCCGCCGGGACTTCGCGCTGTCGTGCAACACCGCTTTCGTCAGCTTGGCCGCCCGCCTGGACGCGGACGCGCTGCCGGAGGTGGCGCGGCGGTTCGGCCTCGGGGCCGACTGGAGCACCCCGGTCCCGGCCTATCCGGGGAGCGTCCCGCAGCCGGCCGACCCGGTGGACGAGGCAGCCGAGATGATCGGTCAGGGGCGGGTGCTCGCCAGCCCGCTGGGCATGGCGATGGTGGCCGGGACGGTGTCCGCTGGCTCCTGGCGTCCGCCGGTGCTGGTGACTGAGCCGGCTCAGCAGCAGAGCGAGACGGGTCAGCAGCAGAGCGAGCCGGCTCAGCAGCCGGGCGAGACGGCTCAGGAGCTTGCCCCCGGCACCGTTGCGGCGCTGCGGGACATGATGCGTGCTGTCGTCACCGAGGGCACCGCGGCAGGCACCATGTCGGGGCTCGATGCGCCACCGGTCGCCGGAAAGACCGGTACGGCCGAGTTCGGCACGCAGTCCCCGCCCCAGACGCACGCCTGGTTCATCGGCTACCGCGGGGATCTCGCGTTCGCCGTCCTGCTGGAAGGGGGCGGCGTCGGCGGTCGCGACGCGGCGCCGGTTGCGGCCGATTTCCTTCGAACGATCGACCGGCAGCAGTAGCGGGGGAAGAGCTACCGCGACTACGGCTGGTCAGCGGACGGCTTGAGGCCCAGGTAGCCACGCAACGCGTTGTAGACCTCACCCCAGCCGTCGATGTACTCCTCGCTGGTGTCCTCGTCGATGTCGCCGAAGGCCCGGTGGCTGCCGTGGACGCGCGTGCGCCCCTCGTCCTCGTCGGCCAGTTCGATGCTCCAGACGCTGGCGACCGGTCCGCGAATGCCCATCGGGCCGCGGATGCTGATGCGCTCGTTGTGCGACAGCGCCGAGACCTGGCCGTAGATCGCGCCTGCTCCGTCGCCCCAGTCCTCGTAGAACGAGCCGCCGACGCGGCACTCGAGCACGACCTTGGCGCCGACCCGGAACGTGCGTGGCCACCAATCACCCATGTTCTGCAGGGCGCGGTACACCTGGGGGCGCGGCGCGTCGATCGTGACGCGGTTGAACACGTTGATGCGTCCGAGACCACCCTTGTCACCGGGCATGGGCTGCTCCTCCGTGGTCGGTCAGTACGTCAGTACCGAATCGAGTGCCCTCTCGGCACGCTGCCTGCCGAACTGAAGCGTACTCAGTCGACTACGTAGTGTAAGGAAGATCAACCCTGCATGAACCGTCCCATCCGTGGGACACTGATGTCTGCGTCTCCGCAGTGCTCCGCCGACTGCTGGACGCGGCCAAGATCAGCACGAACCTGGGGGTGAACGGTCTCGACTTCGGATGTCGGGGCAGGGGAAGCGGGCCGAGGAAGGCGACGATGATCTCGTTAACCACGAAACGTCGCAATTGAACAAGCGCCGATACCAATCAGCGCGAGTTCGCACTTGCCGCCTAGGTAAGTAGCGACTCTGTCAGCCCGGGAGCGCCTCCGGCCCGGGACCTGGCATCGACAGGAGGCTCACCGCCGGAACCGGCTACGGGGTTCGGCGGGAAATTCCACAGTAGCTGAGCCTGTCACCGACGTGCCTGTGAGATCGGTGGGGCCGAGAAACTCATAACAGGATGCGCCCGGAGAAGCCCTGGTTCGGTGCCGAAGGACGCGGGTTCGATTCCCGCCACCTCCACCAATTGGATCGCTCGACGTACCCCTCGCGGCCCCGCCGCGAGGGGTACGTGCTTTCAGGTATCTGGGGAACCGCATGCGTCGGCGATCGGTTCGCCAGGCATGACCGTCACCGGCTTGCGCGCAGCAGTGCTGGCCGTCACCGCAGGCGTGGCCGCGGTGACTTCTGTGGCCCCCGCTGCGCGCTGAGCTGCGTCCTACGACCGGCAGTCTTGAGGGCTCTCGTCGCAGATTCGCAACAGGTCATGGTGGTGGCCACGCTCAGCGAGCCGGCACCGATTCGGATGCGGTACGAAATCGACCCGGAAGAGCGCCGGGCGGGGGACGACGGCGTAATGCCGGCCATGCGCTGGACCGCAACCGTCGAGACCGCGGTCAAGGGCGAGGTCCCACGCAACTTCTACGTCCACGAGAGCAGGGACGACATCAACCGGCAGTCGGGCAAGCCGCTTTCCGGCGGTCGAGTGCTTTTCGACGTGGACCGAGCCGACCCCGCGTCAGTTCGCTGTGCGGACCGGTGGTCACGGGGAATCAGATCCGCGTCGTGGCCGACGAAACCCGTGCCGCCATGGCCGCCCTGGCCGTCCCTCCCGGTGCGATCAGGGCAGACGCTCCGCCGGTCGAACCGTCGGTGGGGCCTACGCTGTAGAGGCTCGGTCGTGGCTCGAAGTGTCCGCGGCGCCACTGGTCGCGGGCGGCGGTGCAGCGGTGACCGCACTTGCCGGTGCGTGGGCCGTACGCCGTCGTTCGGTCGGCCGGGCCGGAGACATGTGACGGGGAAGTGCCCCTGGGCCCTGGGCCCTGCGCCCGAAGCGCCGCCCCACGTGCGGGAATCGGTGACAGTCGCTCGGACCTGCTGCTGTGCTCGGCGGTCGGCACGCCGATCGTCTTCAACGCGGATCGCCGGCGGCCAAGGTGGCCAGCTGAAAGCTGTGATGGCGCGGCTCGCCGAAAAAGCGTGGGCGGCCGTAGCGTTTCGAGAGTGACTGCTGCGCGGCTGAACTATCCCGAGGTGGGCGCCACGACGCTGGGCACGCTGCCGTCCGGTTACCTTCATGTACGACGCAGCCGGCTCCTCGGGCACGGAGCCGCGACGTTCGAGCGAGCGGGCGACGCTCTTTTCCATTGGGAGCTGCACCGGCGTGCCGGCCTGACCGTGGAGGCGTCACAACCCGTGGGGCTGGGAGTAGAGGTCGCAGTCATCTGGGGGGCGGGGCCGCTCCGTATCCGTTGCCCCTGCCGCGTGGTCCGCGTCCTCGCCGAGTGCTCGCTCCGTGGATTCGCCTACGGCGCGCTGGAGGGCCACCCTGAGCGCGGTGAGGAACTGTTCCAGGTCCGGATCTCCCCCGCGGGGCAGGTCAACCTCGAGATCGTGGCGTTTTCGCGGCCCGCCCGCTGGTACTCGCGACTAGGAGCGCCGGTGGCCCGCCACCTGCAGCGGCGCATCACCGACCGGTACCTGAACGCCCTCGCCGGGATCTGAGGGGTCTCCGCCCGTGGCGCAGCGTGCGGCACGCGCTCAGGCGAGTCTGCGACCCCACCGGACGTCACCGGTCGCCAGCAGCAGGCGCTCATCAGCCGAGGTGATCCATTTGCTGAGGCCACTCCAGGCGATCGACTTGTGGGAGACCCGCGGAATGCCGCCGGCGGCGAGCCGGGCGAGGTCTTCGGCGCTCAGCCAGTCCAGGCCGCAGTAGCCGGCGCAGCCGCAGCCGTCCGACGCCACGGCGGCCCCCCGCCGCACCAGTTCGAGCGCGCGATCCGCCGGAACGTCGTCGGACACCCGTTCCCATACCGGGCCATCCGCGCCGACCAGCACCCCCGCACGGATGTCGGAGCGCAAGGGAACCTGCAGCTTCGGCGCAGCGCGCACCTCCTGCACGATGTCGGCGAACGTCGGTCGGGCCTGTCTGTTCGCCACTCGTCCAGTGTGCGTAGCGGTCGGGGATTGCGCCTGCGATTTACGGACCTGCCCACCGCTGTGGCGTGCCGGCGAGGCGGAGGTTGCTACCCTGGGCCGGCGCGCAGGCGGGCCACCGTATCGGCCACGGTCGCCCGGGCACCTCTGTCCCGCAACGACGCTAGCCCGGCGCTGAACGCCGCGACGAACCGCTCGTTGGCGGCCAGCTCACCGAACACGCCGGTGTCGCGCAGGAACGCATCCGGCTGGGCCCGGCTCCGGGCCGCGGCTGCGGTGACGGCCTCCAGCATGCGGTCGACGACCTCGATGGGTCGGCCGGAGTCGTCCGTGCCCTCGGCGTACCGCGCCCATCCGGCGACAATCAGGGCAGCCAGCGACACGTCGCCCCCCGCGGCGAGCCGGTCGCGCACCACCGGCAGGACGAACGCCGGAATGCGGTCGGAGCTCTCGCTGCACAGCCGGGCCAGCGTGTCCCGCACGTAGGGGTTGGCGAAGCGCGCGAGCAGTGTGTGCCGATACTGATCTAGATCGACCCCCGGGACCGGAGGAAGCGTGGGGGTCGCCTCACGCTCCATGTAGGCCAGCAGGAACGCGGCGAACACCGGATCGCCGCAGACCTTGTCGCTGTACCGGTATCCGGCCAGGTAGCCGAGGTACGCGATCGCCTGGTGGCCGGCGTTGAGCAGCCGCAGTTTCATGAGTTCGTACGGGACCACGTCGTCGACGAGCTGCACGCCCACGTCCTCGAGCGGCGGGCGGCCGTCGCTGAACGAGTCCTCGAGCACCCACTGCGAGTACGGCTCGCACGCCACCGGCCACGCGTCGCGCACGCCGAACTGCTCGGCCAGCAGGGCGCGGTCCTCATCGCTCGTGGTGGGGGTGATTCGGTCGACCATGGAGTTGGGAAACGCAACACTGTGACGCACCCACGCGCCGAGATCCGGATCCCGCATCGCCGCGAACCCGCTGAACGATGTCCGGGCCACGGAACCGTTGCCGGGCACGTTGTCGCACGACATCACGCTGAACGGCCGGATCCCACGGGCACGCCGCCGTTTCAGCGCCTCCACCACCAGTCCCAGCACGCTGCGCGGCGTCGCCCCCGGTTCCAGGTCCAGCAAGACGTCGGGCTCGGTGGCCGCGAACTGCCCGGTGAGCGGATCGACCTGGTATCCGCCCTCGGTGATCGTCAGGGAGACGATGTGGGTCCCCGGCGACGCGAGCCGCTCGATCACGGCCTCGGCATCGTCGGGCGCGTACAGGTAATCGATCAGCGACCCCACAACCCGAGGCTCGAAACGGCCGTCCGGATGCTTCAGCGCGACCGTGTACAGGCCGTCCTGGTCGAGGAGCACGTCTCGCATCCGGCGGTCGGCGGGCCGGGTGCCGACACCGCAGACTCCCCACTCCGTGGCGCCCGAGTCCAGCAATCGATCCAGGTACACCGCCTGGTGCGCTCGGTGAAAGCCACCGACGCCGATGTGCACGACGCCGGCCGTGACCTGCGAACGGTCGTAGGCCGGTGCCGGAATGTCCAGCTCTCGCAGAGTCGCCGCGTTCAGCGGCTTTCCGACGCCGCTCACGACAGCCGAACGAGCAAATCGGCCCGATCCTTGGTCGCATCGATGAGCCGGGCGTTGGGCTCATCGGTTGTGGCCACCCACTGCTCGGCCTGCTGGACCGACCGGCCGTGGCGGAGGTGCCGCTTGAGGAGCCGCCCGCGGCGCAGATCAGGGTCGACGTCGAGGAACCACGCTTCGGAGAGCAGCTCTCGCACCGGACGGAACGGGCCGTCGGCGAGGAGGAGGTAATTGCCCTCGGTCACGACGAGGGGCACGTGCCGCGGGACGGGTAGTGCCCCCGCCAGAGCTTGCTCCTGCTCCCGCACGAAGACCGGCGCGTACACGGTCTCGTCCTCCCGAGTCCGCAGCCGTCGCAGCAGGTTGACGTATCCCGCCGCGTCGAACGTGTCCGGTGCGCCCTTGCGTTCGCGCCGGCCCAGCCGGTCGAGCTCGGCGTCCGCGAGGTGGAACCCGTCCATCGGCACCAGGACAGCCTGCCCGTCCAAGGCCGCGACGAGGCTCTCCGCCAGTGTCGATTTTCCAGCGCCCGGCGCACCGCAAATACCCAGCAGGCACCGCTCGCCCTGAGCGATCAGGCCCTTCGCCCGCTCGACCAGCTTCTCGAGGTTCGCCGCATCGAGCGGCGGCTGCGGCTTCAGGCGGTGCGCCCCGCGGGCGCGAGGCTGTCGGCGGCCGGGTGGAGCAACGACTCGAACTCCGCCCAGGACGACACGACCGCCGCGACGCCGACGTCCGTCAGCTGCCGGGTCCGCTCAGCCCGCTCCGGAATGGACACGAAGGCCACGTTGCCCACCGTCTGGATGCCGGCTGCCACCGCCGACTGTGCGCCGGGGACGGAGTCTTCGACGGCCACCGCCCGGGCCGGATCCAGGCCGAGCTGCTCGCAGGCGAACAGGTACACCGCCGGGTCCGGCTTGCTCGTCGGCACCGGCAGCGAGTCCTCCGCGCTGAACCTCTCGTCGGCGGGCAGCAGCTCGTCGAGGCCCGTGGCGGTGAAGCACGCCGCCAGGCGCGCGCTGGCGCTGCTGCTGACTGCGGCCAGCGCGTAGTTACGGGCCAGCCGGGTGAGCGGCTCCAGCACCTGCGGGTCCGGCTTCAGCACCTTGCCCAGGTAGGCGAGCACCTCGTGTTTCTCCCGCTGGACCCACTCCTCCAGCACCGCCGCAGTCAGCACCTGTCCGGCTCCACTGACTGTGACGGCGTCAGGGTGGCGCGCCGCCAGCGCCGGCTCGACCGGCAACCCGTGGGCGACGGCGAGATCGACCGCCGTCGTCCGGAAGTTCTTCCCCGTCGTCGCGAGCCGCAACTCCTCGGGGTCATAGCGACGGGCAACGCCGAACGAAGCAAGGAAATCGTTGGTCACGTCCGCCGAAGCGACGAACGCCGGCTCCTCCGAGGGGAACAGGTTCCCGTCGGCGTCGCACAGCACCGTCGTGGGGTGCAGGCGCATGCAGTCCGTCTCCCCGCAGTATCGGTTCACGCGGCGACCTCAACGGTGGCCGCAGCGGAATCGACGTCGAAGGCCAGTGCGGCCTCGAGCCCGTCGGCTGACAGCGTCCGGAGCGTCTCACCAAGGAGGCGGACGACCTCGTCGTTGTCAGCCAGATCCCCGAACACGTCGCGCATGGCGAGCAGCGGTCGTGGGTCGTCGCCGCCCTCTACCGCCAGCCGCTGGAGCTCCTCGGCCTGCGCGTCGCTCACCTCGAGCGGATTGCCGGCCAGGTCGGTGCCGCGCAGGTAGCGCATCCACGCGGCCACGGCCAGTACGAGGAAGCGGTGCGGTCGACCCTGGTCGAGCGCTTCGTGCAGGGACGGCAGCAGGTAGGTGGGCATCTTGGTCGAGCCCCGCCGGCACAGTCGAGCCAGGCTGTCGCCGATCGCCGGGTTGGAGAACCGCTCCAGCGTCGTGGACCGGTACTCGTCCAGATCAACGCCGGGCAGCGTCGGCAGGAGCGGCAGCACCTCGTCGGCGAGCATGCGCTCGAGCGCCGTGCGGATGACGTCGTCGCCCATTGCCTTGTCGGTGGTCGGGTGTCCTTGCAGCGTGCCCAGGTAGCCCAGCGCGCAGTGGCCGCCGTTGAGCACGCGCCCCTTGACCTTCTTGTAGGGCGCCACGTCGGCAACGAACTGCACGCCGACGGTGTCCAGCGGCGGCCGGCCGGCAGCGAACTCGTCTTCGACGATCCACTGGCGGAACGGCTCGGTCACCACCGGCCAGCGGTCAGGCACGCCGAAGCTGGCTTCGATCTCATCGCGGGTCGCTGGAGACGTCTCCGGAGTGATGCGGTCGACGAGGCTGCTGGGGAACGTGACGTTCGCCTCGATCCACGTCGCCAGGTCATCGTCGCGGAGCCGGGCAAAGCCCACGACGGCGGCACGCGCGGCGGCTCCGCTGTCGGACAAGTTGTCGCACGACAGGACGGTGAACGGCCCCGTGCCGTGCTCCCGCCGAAGCCGCAGACCTTCGACGAGAAAGCCCACGATGCTGCGTGGCGCGTCCGGATGCTGCAGGTCGTGGACCACGTCGGGGTGGTGAGCGTCGAAACCGCCGTTGTCGTCGACGAGGTACCCGTCGCCGGTCACCGTCAGCGTCACCAGACGCGTGCGCTCGTCGGACAGTGCACGCACGACCGCCCCTGGGTCACTTGGCGCGTAGAGGTACTGCACTATCGATCCGACGACGCGGGCCGTAGTGCGCTCAGCGGATCGCTCCACGACGGTGAACAGCCCGTCCTGCGCGTCGAGCACCTCGCCCATCTGCGGTCGGTGCAGCCCCACACCGACGATTCCCCAGTCCGTCGAGCCGTCGACGGCCAGGTCGTCGAAGTACAGGGCCTGGTGCGCGCGGTGGAATCCGCCGACGCCGATGTGGACCACTGACGGGACGAGTGCGGTCCGGTCGTACGCCGGCGCCTGCACCCGGGAGGTGATGTCCGGTAGGCCAGAGTCGTTGAGCGGGGCGTGGGCTGGCTGCGGCAAGGGAAGCTCCCGAAGTTTGCGCTGTGGCCGGTGATCTGAACCGGTGTCCGGCTCGGGCGCTGCACTCCCAACGCCTTATCGGGGTGCCCTGGGGGCCGCGCCGGAAACGGCGCGTGCCTGTGGCCAGGAACACTGCGGCGGTCGGAACAATGCGACCCACTACGCCGGCCCAGCTGGGGCCTGTCCGAGGCCTGCACGGCGTCCGCCCGTGTCCGGCGTCGCCGCTTGCTTGCTGTCCTGGCTGAGGTGGTTGTGGACGAGAAGCTGACGGCGGACCGGCTGCAGCGGTCGGCCGCGGTGGCCTCGGATCAGCGGAGTGCGGCAGAGGCGGCCGGTCCGCCCCACGTACCCGAGCCTTCCGCGTCCGAGCCTTCCGGGTCCGAGCGCTGCCTCAGCCATGGCAGAAAAGTGCCGATCGGCAGTGCCTCGCTCAGGTGATGGCCCTGCCCGTAAGCGCAGCCCATCTCCCCGAGCCGGGACCAGGTGGCGGCGTTCTCGACGCCTTCGGCGACCACGCTCAGCGACAGGTTGCGGCCGAGGTCGATGATTGACTGCACGATCATGGCGTCGTCCGGGTCGACCGCCATGTGGGTCACGAAGCTCCGGGCGATCTTCACCTCGTGGATCGGGAGCCGGGTCAAGTACGACAGGGACGAGTAACCGGTTCCGAAGTCGTCGATCGACAGGCGCACGCCCATCTCCCGCAGCCGGCCCAGCAACTCCAGGGCCCGAGGCAGGTCCTTCATGACGCTGCCCTCGGTGATTTCCAACGTGAGCAGATGCGCGGGAAGCTGGTGGGTCTTGAGGAGGTCCGCGACCTGGTCCGCCAGCTCCGGATCCAGGCTGGACGCCGAGAGGTTCACCGCGACCCCGATCTCGTGGCCGGCCTCGCGCCATGAGGCGCAGGCCGTCACGGACTGCCGCAGCACCGCCGACGTCAGCGCCCCGATGAGTCCGCTGCGCTCGGCCACCGGGATGAGGACGTCCGGCGCCACCATGCCGTGCCGTTCGTGGTTCCAGCGGACCAGCGCCTCGACGCCCTCCACCCGACCGTCCAGCAGTGCCGCCTTCGGCTGCACGAAGATCGACAGCTCCTCCGCGGCGATCGCGGCGCGCAGTGAGCGAGCTTGGCGGGGTCGGTGGAGTCCAGGTTCGACTCGAACAGGGTTACGCCGCGGCCGGACACCTTGGCGGCGTACATCGCGATGTCCGCGCGCTTGAGCAGGGAGGACGAGTCGTTCCCGTGCAGCGGCGCCAGCGCCACACCCACGGAGGCTCCGACGTCGACCGGGACACCGTCGAGCAGGATGGGCTCCGCCAGGGCGCTGAGCAGCCGGTGCCCGGCGGCAACGGCCTCGGCCTCGGTGCAGCCGCCGCTCATCAGCACGGCGAACTCGTCGCCGCCGAGGCGGGCGACGAGTGCGTCGGGACCGGCTGCCTGCGAGAACCGGGTCGCCACCTCCACCAGCAGTACGTCACCCTGCTGATGCCCCAGCGTGTCGTTGACCTCCTTGAAACCGTCGAGGTCGATGATCATGGCTACGGCGCCGTCACAGGTGCCGTCCGCGACCTGCTGCAGAGTGCTCTTGACCTGCCGCTGGAGCAGCACCCGGTTCGGCAGGCGGGTCAGGCCATCGTGCAGCGCGTCGTGGCGCAGTTGGCTGACCAGGCGGCCGTGGTTGAGGGCGACACCGGCCTGGGCGGCGACCGTCTCGAGCAGCAGCGTGTCGCCCGCCTCGAAGGAGCGGATGTCACCCATCCGGTCGGCAACGCCGAGAGCGCCGATGATGCCGGCTTCGCTGCGCAGCGGTACCAGGATCATGTCCCGCTTGCCGCGCTGCCTGAGATAGGCGACCACCTCATCGAGCCGGCTGTTGCGCGGCAGCAGGACGGACGTCTCCGACTGGGAGAGCCTGGCCTCAATCCAGACCGGCAACTCGTCGGACGCTCGTGCCGCGGCCGGTCGCCGGAGCTCAGTGCCACCCGTGCCCCGGGGGCATCGGCTGAGGCGGCGAAGAACGTCACCTCGGCGTAGTCCGCGTGCAGCAGGTCCTTGGCTTCCACCAGCACGCGCCGCAGCACTTCGTCCACCTCCGGTGAGGCGGTGACCACCTGGGTGAAGCGGAAGAGCCGCTCGAGGCTCAGGTGGCGCTGGCTGAGGGCGGCGTAGTCCCGGTACGCCACTACCAGCACCCGGCGGCCAACACCAGCAGGACCGCCTCGCGGGGGTCGCGGCTGAGGTTGTTCACCGCGATGAGCCCGATGGTCGTCGTCATGAACGACTGCAGCACCCCGCTACTGGCCTGCTTGACCAGGTCGCGCCAGTGCAGACCGGGCTCGTACACCGCGATGACGGTGGTCACGGACACCGCCGACTAGCAGTGCACGACGGCGGTGGCGGCGTACGCCGCGATCCACGACCCGACGCCGTAGGGGTCGGACGCCAGCGACAGCAGCGCCGCGAACGTGAGAATCGCCAGCGCCGTGTCGACCAGGATCAGTGTGGAGTTGAAGAAGGTTTTCAGGGCCGCCTGACGGCGGAAGATTGTAAAGGCGATCATGGAGCCGAGCAGCAGTTCGAGCAGCAGTTCGCCCGGGCTGGCGCACAACAGTCCTAGCACGAGCGGGATCTCGCTCAGCGAGACGGTCTAGGCCTGCCGCCGGATCTGGATGTGCAGAACGTAGGCCTCGGTGACGACGAACATCGCCGCCAGCACCAGCCACGGGACGTGCAGGTTGCGCACCGGCCCGTCGAAGTGCGCGTTGACGATGGTCCACAGAACGCCGGCGAGTGAAGTCTGGGCGAGCCCGAGGACCACCACCTGCCCGGAGGAGCTCCGGGCGGCGGACAGGCTCAGGTTCAGCCGCTGTCGCTGTCGCCGTCGCTCTCGCTGCCGCAGCCGCAGCCGCAGCCACATCCTGCTCGCCTCCTTCCGTGGAGTCCCTGATGTAGCGCTGGTCGTACGGGCCGCCGGAGTTGCCCGCTGGAGCGGGGTAACGCCCGTGTGAGGTGTCGGCAGCTAGATGGCAGTGAGCCGGACCGGACGTTAGTCCCGGACCCCGGCGAACGGGTCGAGGGAGGGGGGCGCTTCCCCGCCTCCCTCCCCTCACCCACCCAGCAGCTTCACGGCGCCGCGCGCGCCGTCGGTCCACCCGGCACCGTTCCAGTTGCCGTACTGCCACTTGGACCAGGTATCCCAGGCGTCGTCTGCCTCGTACTCGTCCACCTCGTCGGTCCAGACGGCGTAGGCGCGGCCCATGATGTCGCGCTCTCCGGCGAGCTTGACCCCGTTCAGCACGAGGTTGTGCCCTCCCCGGGAGCCTTCGAGGGTTCCGAGGCCGGTCGACCGCTGCCAGCTCTGGTAGCCGTACGGAGTCGCCGCCGCCGTGGCCGCGGCGACGTCGACGAGCCCATTGCCCTGCGCCTTGCGGTCTGCCGACGGCAGCGGCATGGCCGTGCCGGTGAGCAGGGTCTTCACCTGGTCAGGGCGAAGGCTCGGACGCTGCTCCAGCAGCAGCGCCGCGGCGCCACTGACCACGCCCGCGGACTGGCTGGTACCGCTGCCGCGGAAGAACCGCTCGTTGATGGACCCGGCACCGGCTCCGTACGCGGCGTCGATGTATGACCCCGGCACCCGCAACGACTGGACACTGCGTCCCGGTGCCACGAGATCCGGATCCCGGGACGCGTCACCCTGGGTGGAGAACGCCGGGATCTCGTCGTCGACGACGTTCTTGGTGCCCCGGGTATCCGCCGCACCGACCGCGATGACGTACGGGTCCTGCGCCGGCGTCATCAGCTTTCCGGTGCCGGTTCCGTCGTTGCCCGCGGAGGCCACGACCACGATGCCCCGAAGCCACGCCTGCTCAGCTGCGTGTGCCAGCGGGTCCAGCACGTAGCTCTGCCGCGACGGGGTTCCGTACGACAGGTTGATGATCCGGATGTTGTAGCCCGGGTCCTTGGCGTGCTTGACCACCCAGTCGATGCCCGCGATGACCTGCGAGACGTCGGTGGCGCCGTTGGAGTCAGCCAGCTTCAGGCTCACGCGCGCGTTGGGGGCGATGCCCATGAATGGCTGGGCGCCGATCGTCGGGACGCGCGGGTCCACACCGGCGTCACGTCCGGCCATGATGCCGGCCATGTGCGTGCCGTGACCGAAGGTGTCCAGGTTGCGCAGCGACGGAACCTGGGACTCGAACGACAGGTCCGGGCCCTGAACCAGCTTGTCGCTGCTCTCGAGGCCGGCCACGGGGGTCACTCCGGAGTCGAGCAGGGCGATGTCGACGCCCTTTCCGGTGATGCCGCGGTCGTCCAGACGTCGCGTGCGCCAGTGATGTCGCCGATGCTGTACATCGAGTTGGCGTCCGCGGCGGCGTGTACAGGAGCCGTCGTCGTTTGCGGCTGAAGGGTCTCGTCGGCGGTGACGGCGAGGACGTGGGGAAGGTTCTGCGCGGCCGCCAATTCGGCACCCGACAGGTCCACCACCGCCCGCGATCAGATCGAGCGTGCGGCCTACCTGACCGCCGATCGCCTTGAGCTCGCGAACGACGTCCGGCAGGCTGCCGGCCTCGGCGCGCACGATGTAGCGGTGCGCCTCACCCGAGGTGGCCAAGGAAGCCGACGCGGCCGGTGCCTCGGCGGAGGCGGCAACAGCCGTTCCCGTGACACCGGCGGTAGCGGTGAACGGGCCGCAGCCGCGAGCAGGGCCGTGATCGCCGTGCTCTTCTTGCGCCGGTTGTGACGGCCGGCAGGCCCAGGGTTCATCGCCATGTCCGGCTCCAGGTCCATCCCCGTAGGGGAGGCCTCACTCTTTCCCTCAATTCAGTGGGCACCGGTACTCCCGGCGCCACGTAGGGATGTCATGTCGCATGCCTCCTAAGCGGATAGCCGATGCTGGCCCTAGTTACTTCGGGGGGCCGGAGCATGGCTCCGCACGGCTATATGGAGTAATCACCTCGCCCGCTCGGGCGACTAGCGTGGTGCTACTCCTCCGCCTCCGGCGGCTCCTGCTCCATCCGGGCGTGTGCGTCCAGCAACTCGCGTGCCCGGCGGCCGGAGTCGCCCTCCTGCTCCAGGCCACGGCGGAAGCTCGGCAACTTCTCGGCGCCGGCGGGAAATGGAGGAAGCAGCGGTACATCCGGGTCCACGATCGCCTCGATCACCGTCGGGCGGTCCGCCGCCAACGCCGTCTCCCATGCGGACGCCACCTCGTCCGGGGCGGCGACCCGGATGCCTCCCAGTCCGAGCAGCCGCGCATAGGCTGCGTACGGGAACTCCGGCAGAGCCTGACTGTCCGCGAATCGCGGGTCGCCCTCCATCTCCCGCTGTTCCCAGGTGACCTCGGCCAGTTCGCGGTTGTGCAACACGAGCACCACGAACCGAGGGTCGTCCCAGCCCCGCCACAACCCGCTCACCGTGATCAGCTCGGCTATGCCGTTCATCTGCATCGCCCCGTCGCCCACGAGTGCCACGACCGGGCGGTCCGGAGCGGCCAGCTTCGCGGCAAGCCCATAGGGCAGGGCCGACCCGAGGCTGGCGAGGGTGGACGACAGGTGGGCCTGCACACCCGGTGGAAGGGTGAGGTGCCGGGCGTACCAGTACGTGACGCTGCCGACATCGACGCTGACCGAGGCGTCGTGCGGCAGCCGCGGCGTCAGTTCGTGCAGGACGAATTCGGGGTTCAGCGGCTCGGCCGGCAGCGCCGCGCGCCGCGCGGACAGCTGCCGCCACCCGAGCACCTGCTGTCGGAGATCCTGCCCCCATTGGGTGTCGCTGCGATCTTCCAGGTGGGGCAGGAGTGCAGCCAGGGTTTCGGCCGCATCGCCGGTCAGTCCCACCTCGATCGGATAGCGGTTGCCCAGATGACGGCCGTCGATGTCGATCTGCACTGCCCTCGCCTGCCCTGGCGGCGGGTAGAACTCCGTCCACGGGTCGTTGCTCCCGACGATGAGGAGCGTGTCGCAGTTCTCCATGAGCCAGCCGCTTGCGGTGGTCCCGAGGTGGCCCATCACTCCCGCGCTGTAGGGCAGCGATTCGTCCCACCACGGCTTGCCGAGCAGGCTCGTCGTGACACCGGCGTCGAGGCGTTCAGCCACCGCACGCACGTGGTGCTGCACGTTGCGCGCCCCCTGCCCGACCAGCAGGGCGACGCGGTGTCCACTGTTCAGCACGTGCGCCGCCGCCCGCAGGTCCTCCTCGTGCGGCACCACCCGCGGCCGACGCCACTCCGGGACCGTCACCACCACGCCGTGCTGCTGCGGCAGCGCGTCGGGGACCGACTGCTTCTGCACATCGTGCGGGAGCACCACGACGCACGGCGACCTGGTCGCCAGCGCGGTCCGGAACGCGCGGTCGAGCACCATCGGAGCCTGTAGCGGCGAGAGCACGGTCTGGACGAACTGCGCCGCCACGTCCTTGAACAGTGACTGCAGGTCGATCTCCTGCTGGTACTCCGCGCCCAGCACGGTCGTCGACTGCTGACCGACCACCGCCACGACCGGAACGTGGTCGAGCTTGGCGTCGTACAGCCCGTTGAGCAGGTGGACGGCGCCGGGCCCCTGTGTGCTGGTGACCACGCCCACCTCCCCGGTGAACTTGGCGTGGCCCACCGCCATGAGCGCGGCGTTCTCCTCGTGGCGGGCCTGCACGAACCGCGGTGCGTCCGGGTCCCGGCGCAGGGCGCCCATCAGCGTGTTGATGCCGTCGCCGGAGTAGCCGAACAGGCGCCGGACTCCCCAGGCCCGGAGCCTGTCCACGACCAGGTCGGCAACCAGTCGCTGCTCGGTCACCGGCCGGCCGCCAATGCCTCCAGGGCCACATTCGTCCGCGCCCATGGGTTCGGAAGGAGCGGGTCGGGATCGTCGACCCCGATGTCGCCGACGCCGTGCCACACAACTGCTTTCATGCTGGCTCCCCGCTGTCGTTTCGTTGCGGCCGCCCTACCCGTCGGCGGCGCGCCGACGCACCCGCGGGGCACTCCACGTCAGCGTCCGGACCTCCCCCTTGGCCGGCAACCTGGCCCAGTCACCGACTTTCCGATTGCGGAGCAGCGGGTGCGGGCAACGGACGGGACATGAACGACCGGGATGGAGGCAAGGCGGGCGGCGAGCGTGCCGGGGTCGGCTCGGACCCCGCCCGGGACACCAACGTTGCCGAAGTCGAGGTGGAAGAGGCGTTCAAGCGATCCCTCGATGAGGGACGGCGCCGCCTGTCCCGCCGGACCTTGCCGCTGCTGGCGACCGGGCTACTGGGCGGCATCGACGTCGGGACCGGCGTGCTGGCCCTGCTGATCGTGGAGCACGAGACGGGCAACGTGTTGCTCGCCGGACTCGCCTTCAGCATCGGCTTCATCGCCTTGAGCCTGGCCCGAAGCGAACTGTTCACCGAGGACTTTCTTGTCCCGGTGTCGACGGTGGTAGCCCGCCAGGCACGGTTCCGCATGTTGCTGCGCCTGTGGGCCGGGACGCTCGTGGCGAACCTGATCGCGGGTTGGCTGTTCACCTGGCTGATTCTCCAGGGCTATCCGCAGCTGGCATCGACCGCAGTTACGGCGGGCACGCACTACATCGACCTTGGGCTGGGACTGAAGGCTTTCTCCCTCGCCGTGCTCGGCGGCACGGTGATCACCCTGATGACATGGATGCAACACAACACCGAATCCAAGGGGCTGAAACTCATCCCCGCCGTCACCGCCGCCTTCCTGCTGGCGGGAGCACAACTCAACCACGCGGTCGTCAATTCGTTGCTGATCTTCTCGGCGCTGCACGCGGGGGCACCGTTCGGCTATGCCGACTGGGCGCAGACGGCCGGCCTCGCGGCTGCCGGCAACCTGGTCGGCGGCCTCGTCCTCGTCACACTCCTGCGGCTGTTCCAGATTCCGCACGTCGTGCGCGAGGAGCGCGACAACCCCGCGCTGGGGGTGCCGATCGGGGACGATCGGCGAGTACGGGCCGATACCCACGGCGCAGGCCCGTGAACGGCGCTGCGACGAGTTCGGTGGAGCCGTCCATCACGAGGTAGGTCCAGCCGCCTTGGTTCTGGTTCTTTCGCAGCGTGGCGGTAAAGGTCCTGTCGAGGGTGGTGCTCATGGCGCCTCCGCTCCGATGGCGTCACCTGGCGTGCGCCGTCGTCAGTCGGACCCTTGGCGCACCCGTCCGCAGTACTACGTCGGGGAGGCAATCCATCCTCTTTCGGGAGCGGGTGGTGCACAGCCGGTCGGCCGCTTACGATCAAGAACACCGAACCCCGGCAGGCCACCCCTGAATTCCTGCGCCGGCAGTTCTGCCACCACCCCCGGCGGACGCTGCGGGCGCGCCGAAGGAGCAGTTCCATGCCCCGATACGTCTATGACTTCTCCGAAGGCTCGAGGGATCTGGTCGATCTGCTCGGCGGCAAGGGCGCGAACCTCGCCGAAATGACCCGGCTGGGGCTTCCCGTGCCGCCGGGGTTCACGATCACCACCGAGGCATGCCGGCACTACCTGCGCGAGCAGCGCGACCCGCCCGAACTGGCCGGTCAGCTGCCCGAGGCCCTCGCCGCCCTGGAGCGCCGGGCGGGCAAGCAACTGGGCGCGCCGACCGACCCGTTGCTGGTTTCCGTCCGCTCCGGCAGCAAGTTCTCGATGCCCGGCATGATGGACACCGTCCTCGACATCGGGCTCAACGATCGCTCCGTGCTCGGTCTCGCTCGCCAGAGCGGCAACGCCCAGTTCGCCTGGGACTCGTACCGGCGGCTGCTGCAAATGTTCGGGCGGACGGTCCTCGGCGTCGCGGGGGAGTTGTTCGAGGACGCCCTGGAGAAGGCAAAGCTGGACGCCGGTGCCGCCGAGGACGTCGACCTCGGCGAGGAGTCCCTCCGCCGCCTGGTCGACGAGTACGGGCAGCTGATCATGGACGCCAGCGGCCGTCCGTTTCCCCAGGACCCGCACGAGCAGCTGCTGCTCGCCGTGCACGCGGTCTTCGCCTCCTGGAACTCGCCGCGTGCAGTCGTCTACCGCCGCGCGGAGGGCATCCCGGGCGATCTGGGAACGGCGGTCAACGTCTGCGCCATGGTGTTCGGCAACCTGGGGCACCACTCGGGCACCGGGGTGGCCTTCACCCGCGACCCGTCCACTGGCCGGCGGGGAACGTACGGCGACTACCTGCCCTCGGCGCAGGGCGAAGACGTGGTGGCCGGGATTCGCAACGCCCTGCCGCTGGCCGAACTCGAACACCTCAACCCCACGGCCTACCGAGAGCTGCTGGGCCACATGAGCACGCTGGAGCGGCACTACCGCGATCTGTGCGACATCGAGTTCACCATCGAGCGTGGACGCCTGTGGATGCTGCAGACACGGGTCGGCAAGCGCACGCCCGCTGCGGCGTTCCGGATCGCCGTGCAGCTGGTCGACGAGGGCGTGATCGACCTGGACGAGGCGCTGCGCCGGGTGACCGGTGCGCAGCTGACCTCCCTGATGTTCCCGCGCTTCGACGGTGCGGGCGTCCGGCGCCGGCTGGCCAGAGGCGTTGCTGCCAGCCCCGGGGCGGCCGTGGGTGTGGCGGTGTTCGATTCGGCCCAGGCGGTCGCCCGCGCCGCCGCGGGCGAGTCCGTCGTGCTGGTGCGCCGGGAGACCAACCCCGACGACCTGGCCGGCATGATCGCCGCGGCTGGGGTGCTGACCAGTCGCGGCGGCAAGACCAGCCACGCCGCCGTCGTCGCCCGCGGTATGGGCCGGACATGTGTCTGCGGGGCCGAGGGCCTCATCGTCGATGCGGTGGCCCGCCGCTTCACCACCTCCGATGGCACGGTGGTGGCTGAGGGCGAGGTGATTTCTCTGGACGGCTCGACCGGCGAGGTCTTCCTGGGGGCTGTGCCGGTCACGCCGAGTCCGGTCGTGCGGTACTTCGAAGGCACTCTCGATCCGGCATCCCCGGACACCGACGAGGTCGTCGCGGCAGTGGACCGGCTGGTACGGGCCGCTGACGAGCGCCGCCTGCTCGGCGTGCGGGCGAACGCCGACACCCCCGCCGACGCGGAGCGGGCGCGCCGGTTCGGAGCCGAAGGCATCGGCCTGTGCCGTACCGAGCACATGTTCCTGGGCGAACGCCGCCGCATCGTCGAGCGGCTGATCCTGGCCGACACGGATGCTGAGCGCTTCGCCGCGCTGGAGGAGCTGCTTCCCCTGCAGCGCAATGACTTCTCCGGAATTCTCACGGCCATGGAGGGCTCGCCGGTTACGGTGCGGCTGCTCGACCCGCCGTTGCACGAGTTCCTGCCGGACCTGACCCAACTATCGGTGCGGGTCGCGGTGGCCCAGGCCACGGGCCAGGACTGCATCGAGGAGATGCGGCTGCTGGCTGCCGTGCACCGGCTGCACGAGCAGAACCCGATGTTCGGGATGCGGGGCGTCCGGCTCGGCATCCAGGCGCCGGGCCTGTTCGCCATGCAGGCGCGCGCCCTGTTCGAGGCGGCGGCCGAACGACGGCGCGAGGGAGGCACGTCCACCATCGAGGTGATGATCCCGCTGGTCAATACCGTGACGGAGTTCGACCTCGTGCGGGCTGAGATCGACCGGGTCGCCGATCAGGTGCGCACCCGCACGGGGGTGCAGTTCGACTACCGGGTCGGCACGATGATCGAGCTGCCCCGTGCCTGCATGACTGCGGGCGCCATCGCCCGCTCGGCCCAGTTCTTCTCGTTCGGCACCAATGACCTGACGCAGACGACGTGGGGTTTCAGCCGGGACGACGTGGAGGCAGCCTTCTTTCCCGCCTACCTGGAGCACGGCATCTTCGCGGTCTCCCCGTTCGAGTCGCTCGATGTGGAGGGCGTCGGCCAGCTCGTGCGCATGGCGTGTGAGGCGGGTCGGGCCTCCCGGCCCGAGCTGAAGCTGGGTGTGTGCGGCGAGCACGCCGGCGACCCGCGGTCGGTGCACTTCTTCGCCGAGGTGGGCCTGGACTACGTGTCCTGCTCGCCGTTCCAGCTTCCGGTCGCCCGTCTGGAAGCCGGCCGTGCCGCTGTCATGTCCGGCGCCGGAGGTGAGAGCGCCAGCCGGTGACCTCGGTGGCCCGGCCTAGAGTTCCTCGGATGAGTACCGGGCGATCGCACGGAGCCGCCGGGGCCGCCGTGGCCGCCGGCAACGCCGACACGGCACACGCGGCCGTCACGGTGCTGCGCTCCGGTGGCAACGCCTTCGACGCGGCGGTGGCTGCCGGGTTCGCCGCGGCCGTGGCCGAGCCGGGACTGTCCAGCCTGGGCGGCGGCGGGTTTCTGCTGGCCGCTCCAGCCGACGCCGCTCCTGAGCTGTTCGACTTCTTCATCTGCGCGCCCGGCCATGGACTTGCGGCGGAGCGCCGGGAACCGCACTTCCTGCCGGTGCAGGTCCGCTTCGCCGGGGCCACCCAGGTGTTCCACGCCGGGTGGGGGTCGGTCGGTGTCCCGGGCTGCCTCGACGGCTACCTGACGGTCCATGCCGCCCTGGGCCGCCTGCCACTCGGTGACGTGCTGGCGCCCGCCGAGCGGCTGGCAAGGGACGGCGTGGTGCTGCACCCGCAGCAGGCAGCCATCCTCGAGTTGCTGCGCGACATCGTCACGCTGACGGCCGACGGCCGTGCGATCTTCGCACCCGACGGTGCGCTGCTCGCAGCCGGTGAGGTTCTGCATAACGTGGCGCTGGCCGATGTGCTGCAGCGGATCGGCGACGGGCGGATCGCCGGGTTCGCCGACCGGCAGCTGGCGGGCCCGCTCGCCGCGGCAATGGCCGCCGCGGGCGGCGCAGTCACCGAACTGGACCTGACGGCCTACCGGGTGGTCCGGCGCCAACCGCTGAATTTCGAATACCGCGGAGCCCAGATCTGTACCAATCCGCCGCCGTCCTTCGGCGGGAACATCGTCGCCGGTGCGCTCAGAACACTGGAGGCCGGCGAGGTGCCGTACGGCACCGCGCCGGCTATCGCGGCGCTGGCGGACGCACTGGTCTCCATGGGCGAGCGCCATCTCGCCGGACCGGCGTCCGTGCGGGGGACCACGCACGTCAGCGTCGTCGATGCCGACGGGAACGTGGCCGCGATGACCACCTCCAACGGCAGCTGCTCGGGCGTCTTCGCCCCCGGCACGGGCATCCAGCTCAACAACGTGATGGGTGAGGCGGACCTGCATCCGCAGGGTTTCCACGCCACCCCCGCCGGCACGCGCATCGGGTCGATGATGGCCCCCACGGTGGTCAGCACGCCGGACGGGCGGCGTATCGGGCTGGGCAGCGGCGGCAGCGAGCGCATCCGCAGTGCCCTCACCTGCGTCCTGGTGGCGCTGCTCGACGGCGGGCTGAGCCTGGACGAGGCCGTTTCGGCGCCCCGGCTGCACTGGGACCGCACGTTCCTGCAGATGGAGCCCGGCCTGCCGGAACCGCTGGTCGCGCAGCTCCTCCGGCGGTTCCCGGTGCGGACCTGGCCCGGACAGGATCTGTACTTCGGTGGAGCGCATGCGGTGGCGCAGGGGCCGGACGGTTCGGTGGCCGCCGCGGGGGACCCCCGCCGGGGTGGCGTCGGAATCTGCCTGAGCTGACATCGCGGCGCCTATGCACTGCGTTGTGCCGCCGCCAGGCGCGCAACCGGCGCAACATGATGCGGAACACTGGCGTATCGGAAATGTTGCGGACCGTCCGGCGTTGTTCTGGACACCGCACGTCCGCACGGGACGGTCGGCCGTTCCAGTGGGAGAGACGTTGACCGCGATGACACCGGAGGGGCCGGCGGCCAACGTCGAGCTCGATCACCGGCAGGTCGTCACGATCCTGTCCGGCCTGATGCTCGGCATGTTCCTGGCCGCGCTCGACCAGACGATCGTGGCGACATCTATCCGAACCATCGCGGATGACCTGCACGCGCTGAGCAATCAGGCCTGGGTCACCACCGCCTACCTGATCACCTCAACGATCAGCACGCCGCTCTACGGCAAGCTGTCCGACATCTACGGGCGGCGCCCGTTCTTCCTGCTGGCCATCTCGCTGTTCGTCGTCGGATCGGTGCTGTGCGGTTTCGCGCAGTCGCTGGAGCAGCTCGCGGCATTCCGTGCTTTCCAGGGTCTGGGCGCCGGGGGACTGTTCTCACTGGCACTCACGATCATCGGCGACATCGTGCCGCCGCGCGAGCGAGCTCGGTACCAGGGGTACTTCCTCGCCGTGTTCGGCACCTCCAGTGTGCTGGGGCCTGTCGTCGGCGGGTTTCTGGCCGGGCAGTCGCAGATTCTGGGCTTCGCCGGTTGGCGGTGGGTCTTCCTGGTCAACGTGCCCGTGGGAGCCGTGGCGCTGGCGGTGGTTCTGCGCAACCTTCACCTACCGCGCAACCGCCGAGACCACCGCATCGACTGGCCGGGCGCGCTCGCCCTCATTGTCGGCCTCACCCCGCTGCTGCTGGTGGCCGAGCAGGGTCGCGACTGGGGGTGGACATCCGCGCGCTCGTTGACCGTCATCGGTCTCGGGATGGCGGGACTGCTGGCCTTTCTGGTCGCCGAGCGCCGATACGGAGACGACGCGCTGCTGCCCCTGCGTCTATTCCGCGGTCGGACGTTCGTGGTCGGATCGGCGTTGAACTTTCTCGTCGGGATAGGCCTTTTCGGGGGGCTGGCGGCTCTGCCGCTCTATCTGCAGCTGGTCAAGGGTGCCAGCCCCACGGAGGCAGGGCTGATGCTCACGCCCCTCACGCTGGGCATCATGACCGGCTCCATCGTGGCCGGCCGGGCCATCGCAAGGACCGGCAGGTACAAGCGCTTTCCGGTCATGGGGTCGGTGCTGTTGGTGGTCGGCTTTGCGCTTCTGTCCACCGTCGGCGTGCGCACCCCGGGTGAGCAGACCATGGCTATCATGATCGTCTTCGGCGTCGGGCTCGGCTTCAACATGCAGCCGCTCGTCCTCGCCGTGCAGAACGCGGTTCCGCCACGCGACATGGGGGTCGCCACCTCGTCGGCCACGTTCTTCCGCCAGATGGGCGGCACGCTCGGCACAGCGGCGTTCCTGTCCATTTTGTTCACCAGCGCGGAGACCAAAATCGCGGAGGCGATTCGCTCGGCAGCGCGCACCCCCGCGTTCCTCGCTGCCATCGCAGACCCGTCGGTCGCCGCCGATCCGGCGAATGCACCGGTGCTGACTGCTGTCCGCAGCGGCGCCTTGCCACCAGGTGCGCTGGACGACACGTCGTTTCTGCAGGCGCTCGACCCACGGCTGGCAGCCCCGCTGCTTCAGGGCTTCGCCGACTCGATGAGCCTGGTGTTCCTCACCGCCACGGCGGCGCTGGCGGTAGCGATAGCGGTGGTGCGGTTCCTGCCCGAGGAGCCACTGCGATCGGTGTCGGGAATCCAGGCGCGACGCGAGCAGGACAAGCAGCTCGACGCGGAAGCAGCGGCGGTGCTCGGAGGGACCGCGTCGCGGCCGTGATGCCTGGCGGCCAGGCTGGTCAGCGGAGCGAGGCCCGCTCCCTGAGCAGCCGTTCCAGCCCATCGAGATCGGCCACGGTAACCGTGGCCGCGGGGTGATGCAGCCAGTCGCCGGGCACCAGAGCCTGGACCGGCTCGGCGAACACGATGCACAGTCCGGCGTCGCCGTTGGTTGCAAAGGTCACTCCACGATCCGCCAGTGACAGGTGGGCGGGGCCGGCGGTCTTGAAAAAGCGGTAGTCGGCGGACCGGCTCAGGGCAACGACGTTCGACAGCGACGTGGTGAGGCGCCAGCGGCCGAACCGCACCCGTAGTTCGGTGTCCTCCATCTCCACCCGGGCGGTGGCCGGTGTCACGCCGAAGGGACGGGCGGCCACGCGGTAGGCACGGGTGAAGCGGAATGGGAAGACGCGGGCAGACACGAGTCGGCTCCTACCCACGCCGGCCGGCAGAACCCACCAACAGCGAGCCGCTGGTATGCACTCAAGCATTCGCCGACACCTACCGAGGTATCGGGCACATCGCCCCGGCGCGGTGAACTTCCCACCGCTGACAGCCCTCGCTTTCTAGGAGTTCCGGTGATCGGCACCCCGATCTTGCTCGAGCCCGCACCCGACTACACCTCGACCATCCATGACCTGTACCGGGACGGCATCGTCGCTTTCCGCGGCTGTTTCTCGCCCTCGTGGGCGGACCAGTTGCGCACAGACTTCGACCGCCTCTTCGCCGAGGCTCGTCGCATCGACGGTGGAACCGTCAGCCGTGGCACCAACCGCTACTACTTCGCCGTGCACCCTGAGCGGCTCCGCGGGTTCGCCGAGCTCATCACCTCCCCTGCGGTGCACGGGCTGTCAACGCAGCTGCTCGGGGAGGGCTACCGCATCATCGAGGTGGGGTTCGACGTCCCGCTGCCCGGCGCCCTGAACCAGCCGTGGCACCGTGACTTCCCGATGCCCGATGAGACCCGTTACGACCGGCGGCTGTCGTCCCTGGCGTTCAACCTGACCACCGTCGACGTCGACCCGGACATGGGCCCGTTCGAGGTCGCACCCGGCACGCACTGGGACGACGACAGCGACTTCGCCCACGGCATGTTCCCGGCCGACGTGCGCCGGTACGAGGCCCTGGGTAGCCGCCGCTGCCCCAAGCAGGGTGACATGTCGGTGCGCACAGGCCTAACGGTCCACCGGGGAACGGCCAACAACTCTGCGAAGGCGCGTGCCGTTCTGGTGCTCGGCGTGGTCGCCGCCGACGTGCCCACCGATGTGCACGAGATCGAGGTGACCGCCGACTACTACGCGGGCATGCCCGCCCTCGCCCGGCGGCACCTGGACTGCCGGGTGGTTCCGGAGCTCCGCCCGATCGTCCAGCAGCACACGATCGAAGGCCTCGTGATGGGCGTCTGACTCGCGGACGGCGCCCTGCCGCCCATAGTCAGTCAACGACGAAGACCCCGCCGATTTCCGGCGGGGTCTTCGTCGTTACGGAGTCGTTCTCGCTGATGGCGCAGCTCAGCTAGCGCTGAGCAGCAGCACCACCACGGGTGTTCGTGCCACGCGGCCGCGGGGCGGGACGTCCCCGGCGGGGCGCCCCGTTCGACGGCCGTCCGCGGGATGCGCCGCCTGCCGGACGTGCGTAGGCAGGCAGCGGCACCGGCACGATGGGGGTGCCCGACGTGGCCAGCTCCTGGACGGCCTCCGCCCCAGGCTCCACCCGGACGGCGGTGCCGGTCACGCCGGCCCGCTCGTACAGGCGCTCGGCGTCGCGCACCTGGTCGGGGGTGAGCAGCGACAGCACGACACCGGTCGAACCGGCGCGGGCCGTGCGGCCGGAGCGGTGCAGGTAGTCCTTGTGGTCGGCCGGCGGGTCGAAGTGCACGACCAGGTCGACATCATCCACGTGGATTCCGCGGGCGGCGACGTCCGTCGCCACCAGCACCCGGGACCGCCCGGCGGCGAAGGCGTCCAGCGCGCGCTGCCGGGCGTTCTGGGCAAGGTTGCCGTGGATCGCCACGGCCTCGCCGCCAGTGCGCTGTAACTGCTTGGCCAGGCGGTCGGCGCCGTGCTTGGTGCGTACGAAGAACAGCGTCCGTCCCGGACGGCCGGCGATCTCCGATGCGACGGCCACCTTGTCGTCGTAGCGCAGGTGGAACGCGCGGTGGTCCATGTTCGGCACTTCGGACGCCACGGCGGCGACTGCATGCAGCGCCGGGTCGGTCAGGAAGCGGCGAACCAGCTTGTCGACGCCGTTGTCCAGGGTGGCCGAGAACAGCAGGCGCTGACCGCCGGCCGGGGTCATGTCGAGGAGCTCCGTGACAACCGGCAGGAAGCCGAGGTCGGCCATGTAGTCGGCCTCGTCCAGCACGGTGGTCGACACCTGTCCCAGTGAGCACTCGCCCTGGCTGATCAGGTCGAGCAGCCGGCCCGGGGTGGCGATGACGATGTCGGTGCCACGGCGCAGGCTGTCGATCTGGCGGCCCATGGATGCTCCGCCATAGACGGCGGTAATCCGCAGGTTGAGCGACTGGGCGAGCGGCGCGAGGGCCTCCTTGACCTGCTCGGCGAGCTCGCGAGTCGGCACGAGCACGAGTCCGCGGGGCGCGCCCGCTGCCCGGCTCTGGCCGGCCAGGCGGGCCAGCATCGGCAGGCCGAAGGCGAGCGTCTTGCCCGAGCCGGTCTGCGCGCGGCCGAGGACGTCACGTCCCGCGAGCGCGTCAGGAATGGCCCGGCCCTGAATGGCGAAGGGGGCCTCCATGCCGCGGCGGGCCAGCGTGGTGACGAGCAGCTCCGGAAGCCCGAGGGCGGCGAAGGAGGTGGCGGGCGGCGGAGCCGCGGCGGCAGCCGCCTCGAAGGCAATCTCGAGTTCGCTGCGCTGGGCGGGCGCCGGCCGCGACGTGGAGTTGGTGCGGGTATTGCGGTGGCGTCGGGGGTTGGGGCGTGATGAGGCTGGGCGGGGCATGAGGTACGGAACTCCAAAGCGGAATACGTCGGCCGCGAGCGGGCGGGCTGCAGCGCGAGCGGGCCGGATGAGATCCGGGCCAGCCGACGGTCGAGCGCGCAAGTTTCCTGCGACCTGCGGGCGGCTCGCCCGCGGGAGTGCGACGGCTAGGCCATGCGGGGCCATCGCGTATCCGTCACA
This sequence comes from Actinomycetota bacterium, assembly GCA_030773415.1. Classification (GTDB taxonomy): domain Bacteria; phylum Actinomycetota; class Actinomycetes; order JALYNC01; family JALYNC01; genus JALYNC01. The sequence goes on along the minus strand of JALYNC010000069.1, from coordinate 53,769 downwards.
ACATACCCTGCCGCGCGTCGATTCCCCGGCTGGTTGTCCCACCCCGCCCGGTCCGGCCTCAGGAAGCCTGGCTCACCGAGCTCATGTGGAAGTCGGCGACCCGTGCCGGCGGCATGGCCGCGGATCGGAAGTAGTCACCGAACTCCCGCGGCAGCGTGGGGCCCGTCGGCCCCACATCGGTCATCCGGCCGAGCAGATCGACGGGCGACTCGTTGAAGCGGAAGTTGTTCACCGCGGCGGTGACCTCGCCGTTCTCAATGAAAAAGACCCCGTCGCGGGTCAACCCGGTGAGCAGCAGGGTCTGCGGGTCGACCTCGCGGATGTACCACAGACAGGTGAGCAGCAGTCCGCGATCGGTACCGGCAATCAGCTCCTCGATCGCCGGCGTCGGCCGGTTGTCCCCGACGCTCATCTCCAGATTGTCGATCCAGGGGGTGACCGGAAGCCCGGTGATGTTGGCGGTGTGCCGGGTGGAGATCAGCGCGGTGAGCTTGCCGTCGGAGATCCAGTCGGTGGGGCCCAGCGGAATCCCGTTGTCGAACACGGACGACATGCGACTGGAGGCAGTGGCGGTGACGAAGGGCGCGACCGCCATGCCGGCTATGGCGGGGTCGCTGCGCAACCGGAGCGGAACTCGTGACAGCTGCTCGCCCACCCGGGTGCCACCGCCGTTGCGGCTGAACACGGTCCTTCCCTCATGCGCGTCCAGATCCGAGCTCGACCAGTACATGTAAAGCATGAGGTCGGCCACCGCGGACGCCGGCAGAACGGTGTCGTACCGGCCCGCGGGCAGCTCGACCCGTCGCTCGGCCCAGCTGAGCCGGCGCTCCACGTCCGCGGCCAGAGCCGCCACGTCCGCGTCCGAGCCGGTGCCGATGGCCTGCCCGGCCCAGGCGGACCGGCTTCCATCGGGGAAGCGGCCGGTCAGCTCGACGCGGCCGGCCGGCTGGTCGTGCCGGCGCCGCAGCCCGGTGGAGGTGCCGAGGAAGACGCTCTCGGTCTCGTGCTCGGCATAGCCGTACAGCAGGTGGCCGGCGTCCCGTGCCTGCCCGAAGGCGGCACCGAGCGCGGGGGCGATGTCGCGAAAGACGGCGATGGTCGTCCGCTGCGCGGGTTCCTCCCAGCCGGGGTCGTCCCCGGTCGGCTCCACCAGCGGCATCGCGTCCTCGGCCGGCCCGTTGCTGCGGGCAGCAGCCTCCGACGCCCGGACGAGATCTTCCAGCCGATCGAGCGGAACGGAGCTCCGCGACACCACTCCAGCTGATACACCGGTTGCACCCGCCACGGTGGAGATGACGGTCAGTGAACGGCTGTTGGTCAATCCGTTCGTGGTCAGGGTGTTGCCCGCCCACCGCAGGTTCGCGCTGCTGTTCTCCCGGGCCAGCACGACGCAGCCGTCCGCCCGCGACAGCTGCAGGGTGCGCTCGACGATCTCCTGAGGGATCACGGGCCGGCCTCATTCGCGGTGTTGAGGACGCGGACGTTGCGGAACAGGCTGGTGGGAGCCCCGTGGCTGACGGGCGCCACCTGCCCCGGCTGGCCCTTGCCGCAGTTCATCGCCCCACCCAGAACCCAGGTCTGTGGTCCGCCGATCGCCTCCAGGCTGGCCCAGAAGTCCGTCGTGGTGGCCTGGTAGGCGACGTCGCGCAACTGGCCGGCGAGCCTGCCGTTGCGGATCGCGTAGAAACGCTGGCCGGTGAACTGGAAGTTGTATCGCTGCATGTCGATCGACCAGCTCTTGTCACCGACGACGTAGATGCCGCGGTCAACCCCAGAGATCACCTCTTCGGTGGAGGGGCCGTCCGGCGCCGCCTGCAGCGACACGTTCGCCATGCGCTGCAAGGGCATGTGGCGCGGGGAGTCGGCGAAGGCGCAGCCGTTCGAGCGCCCGAATCCCTGCAGCGCAGCCATTCTGCGGTCCAGCTGATAACCCACCAGCAACCCGTCGCGCACCAGATCCCACGACTGACCGGCCACCCCCTCGTCGTCGTATCCGACGGTCGCGAGGCCGTGCTCCACGGTGCGGTCGCCGGTGATGTGCATCAGCGGCGAGCCGTACTGCAGGGTGTTGAGCTTGTCCAGGGTGGCGAACGTCGTCCCCGCGTAGTTGGCCTCGTAGCCCAGCGCCCGGTCGAGTTCGGTGGCGTGGCCGACCGATTCGTGGATCGTCAGCCACAGGTTGGACGGGTCCAGCACGAGGTCGTACGTGCCGGCCTCCACGGACGGAGCCGCCGCACGCTCGGCGAGCAGCTCCGGCAGCTCGGCGAGTTCGGCGTCCCAGTCCCAGCCGGTTCCCGTCAGGTACTCCCAGCCGCGCCCGACCGGCGGCGCAAGGGTCCGCAGGCTGTCGAACCGCCCGCCGGCCGGATCGACCCAGACGGCGGTCACCTGCGGCCCGACGCGAACACGTTGCTGCGTCGCGGTGGTGCCGGCCAGGTCGGCGTAGAACTTGTTCTCCAGCACTGCCTGCAGCGTGACGTCGACATGGGACACCGCATCCGCCGCCAGCAGCCGCCGGCTCCAGTCGGTGAGCAGGGCCAGCTTGTCGGCGTCGCTGACGTCGAACGGGTTGGTCGCATAGCTCGAGATCCAGGTGACGTCACCGTAGGCCGGTTCGGGTGCGAACTGGATGCGTTCGGTGCTCAGTGCGGCGCTCAGCTTCGCGACGTCGACGGCCTGTTCCGCGACCCGGGCGGCGGACTCGGCGGTGAGGTCCACCCCCGCAGCGAAGCCCCAGGTGCCCCCGTGCACCACCCGTACCGCGAAGCCGACCTCCTCGCCGTCCGCGGTCGTCTCCAGCCGTGCGTCCCTCAGGCCTAGCCGCTGGGTGCGCAGCCGCTCCAGGCGGAAGTCAGCATGCTCGACTCCGAGCTCCTGGGCGCGGGACAGCGCGACCTCGGCGAGAGCCCGTAGGGGCAGCGACAGAAACGCCTGGTCGATCGCGTGGGGCATGCGTTCTCCTTCCGGAGTTTCCCACCCTGCACCAGGAACGTGGATTCGTCATCCCAGCGGGCCGTCCACACCGATGCGTCGAAATCCGCGCCGTCGCCAAGGAGAAAACCCCGGTGTCGGGAGAGGTACCGGCCGGCGGGACTCCGGGTAGGACGACCGGCGCAACGGTTCCTCGTTTTGATCCCGCTCGTTCGTGGAGGGTTGATGGTGCAGTCGCTGACCGGTTCCCTGCTGGTCGCCGCCCCCGAGCTGCTCGACCCGAACTTCCGGCGAAGCGTGATCTACGTGTTGCTGCATGGTGAGGACGGAGCGCTGGGCTTGGTGCTCAACCGGCCGACGGAGCTGGAACTGACGGCGGCGCTGCCGCAATGGGCGGACGCGGCGACCGAGCCGCCGGTCATCTTCGCCGGCGGCCCCGTCGAGCTCGGCGCGGCCCTGTGCCTGGCGGAGGTGGAGCCGGGCTCGGAGCCGCTCGGCTGGACTCCGCTGTCACCGACCGTCGGCACTTTCGATGTCAGCGCCGACTTCCTGGACCGCTCGGCCATTCGCCGGCTGCGGGTCTTTCTCGGCTACGCGGGGTGGGACGGCGGTCAGCTGGAGGCGGAGATCGCGGAGGGATCGTGGTACGTGCTGGACGCCCAGCCGTCGGACGCGCTGACGTCCACGCCGGACGCGCTGTGGCGCGAGGTGCTGCGCCGCCAGCAGGGGACGCTCGCCATGGTGTCGCTCTTTCCGGACGACCCGAAAATGAACTGAGCCGCCCACTCGCGGTGGAGCGGGTTCAAAAGGTTCCGGGCTCGCGTCCGGCTTCGAGAGAGGGCCGCATCTCGGGAGCGACGTAGTCCGGCTGATCCGTGCTGGGAACCGCCGGGGCGTTGGCTCCCAGCACCGACATCCAGGGCAGCACGATCGCCGCGACGATGAACAGCACGCGCAGCGGGGTGTACGGAACGACGACCGCCAGGATGATGCACAGCGTCCGGATCCCCATCCGGATCAGGTAGACCTTCTCGCGGCTGCGGATCTGCGCCGGGCGGCTGTGGCTGGCGCCGGTGACGAGGAAGACGTCGTCCGATCCGCGGGACTTCCGTAGCTTGCGCACGCCTTCAGCCTCCGCTTCCGCCGGGCTTTGTGCCACCCGAGCGACTTGTGCCACCCGAGCGACGGCAACTTCCTGCGGGGCGCCGCTCGCGGTGCGCCGGACGTGCGTTGGTCACGCCGCACCGTCGAGCGCCGCGGCCTGCTCCGGAGTCGGGGCGGTGCCGCCCATCGCCGCGGGCAGCCACCACCAGTCGTCGCCGGAGCGCGGCGAGTCGGGGTAACTGCGCTGCACCGCGGCCAGCTGCGTGCGCAGCCGTTCGGCGAGCAGTTCGGTCGCCGCGTCGCCGTCGGCGCGCTTTGGGTGCAGCGCGGCACCGACGGAGACCACGATCGGAACGCCGCGGGGCGGGGTGCGCAGCGGCCGGCCCTTCGTCATCAGCCGCTGCGTGCCCCAGACCACGACCGGGATCAGCGGAACACCGGCAGCGGCTGCCATGCGGGCCGCCCCGTTCTTCATCGCCTTGATCTCGAAGGACCGGCTGATGGTGGCCTCCGGAAACAGGCCGAGCAGCTCCCCGCGCCGCAACACCCGCAGCGCTTCCGCGTAGGAGGACGCACCGGCTGCCCGGTCCACCGGAATGTGGTGCATCCCGCGCATCAGCGGACCTGCGATCGGGTGGTCGAAGACTTCCTTCTTGCACATGAAGCGCACCAGGCGTCCTGCCGGGCGCGCGGCGTTGCCCACGAACAGGAAGTCCAGGTAGCTGATGTGGTTGCTGGCCAGGACGGCACCACCCGTAGCGGGGATGTTCTCGGCGCCCTCGATGATCACACGCAGGCCGGCCGCCCGGAATGCCGTACGGGCGGCCATGATCACCGGGGGATAGACGCGTTCAGCCACGCGCGAAGACTATCCGAGGGCTGTCGGCCACCGGATTGACGGAGGGATTATTCTGGCCCGATGCACGTTCGCGCCGCGCTGCCCAGCGAAGCTCTGAGCCCGCGCGCCGCGCGCCGGTTGGTCTGCGCTCAGCTGCTGCAACTCGGGCTCGGCGAATTGGAGGACCGGGCGACTCTCGTGGTGAGCGAGCTCGTAACCAACGCCGTGCTGCACGCTCGGACAGACCTGGAGATCGCCGTGCGGGCCGCCGAAAGCGGTGTGCGCATCGAGGTCTCCGACCGATCGCCGGCCCGCCCCGTCCGCCGCACGTCCGGGCTCGAGGCGAGCACCGGCCGCGGGCTGCTGCTGATCGAGACCGCGGCGGACGACTGGGGCGTGGATCTGCGGCCGGACGGCAAGACGGTCTGGTGCGAGCTGCGCACGGCGGCGGTACCGGCGCCACATGCCGAGTCCCGGTGGAGCGACTTCGACCGCCGGCTGCTCACCGACACCGGCATCGACGCATGACTGTGCCGACTGCGCCCATGACAGCCACGACGGGCACGGTGAGCGTGCGGCTCGAGGAGTTGCCCCTGCAGCTGTACGCCGGATTCCGGGAGCACTTCGACGAGCTCAACCGGGAGTTCGCTCTGCTGTCCCTGCAGCAGGCCGATCCCGCCGGCGAGGTACCCGAACTTCCGCAGCGACTACTCGACCTCGTCGCCGCGCTGACGTCGCGGTACGCGTCCGCCCTCGATGCCGTCGCGCAGCAGCGTGAGAACGCCGTTGCGCGGGGCGAATCGTCCGCCACGCTGGTCTACGAGGTGCCCCCGAGCGCTGCCGATGGCGCTGCCGCACTGGCCGCGCTGCTGGACGAGGCGGACGAGTACTGCCGCAAGGGGGACGTGCTCCTCACGCTCGAGACGCCTCCGGAGCTGGTGGCGTTCCGGCGCTGGTACCTGGGTCAGTTCGTCCAGCAGATCGATGGCGTGGCGCCGCAGTCCTGGCCGAGCTTCGCCGCCGCCGGGTGACCTCTGCTCCGGAGCACCTGGAGCGGCCGGACGTCGAGGACGACGTGCGGCCGGACACCCCCTGGGTGACGATCGTCTGGAACGATCCGATCAACCTGATGTCGTACGTCACGTACGTCCTGCAGAAGCTGTTCGGCTACAGCAAGGAGAAGGCGACGCGGCTCATGCTCGACGTCCATCACAAGGGCAAGGCCGTCGTGTCGACCGGCTCCCGCGAGCAGATGGAGATGGATGTGCAGCGGCTCCACGCGGCCGGTCTCTGGGCGACCCTGCAGCAGGGATGACGTGGCAGCCGACGTGACGATGCCGGGTTCGCGGCTGCACGGGCGGCGGGTGCCGCCGGGCGGGCGGCGGGTGTCTCCGGGCGGGCGGCGGGTGTCACGGTGAGCGAGGGTTTCCGCCGGATCCGCGGCAGTATCGAGCTCCGGCTGACCCACGGTGAGGCCGGGGTGCTCCGGGAGCTGCTGGAGAACCTGCTCCAGCTGCTGGACCCCACGGACGCTGCCGGAGGCGGGCCCGCTCCCGCCGATCCCCTGGAGGCCATCGTCGGCTTCAGCGCGGTTCCGGCGGAGCGGCCCGCCGACCCGGTGCTGGCCCGTCTGCTGCCCGACGCGTACGCCGACGACCCGGAGGCGTCGGCAGATTTTCGCCGGTACACCGAGATGGATCTGCGGGCTGCCAAGACAGCGGCGGCCCGAACGGCGCTGGCCGGCCTCCAGAGCGCCGACCGCCGGCGGCTGACGCTGTCCGCGGAGGGCGGGGAGGCCTGGCTCACCGCGCTCAACGACATCCGGCTGGCGCTCGGCACCCGCCTGGGTGTCACCGAGGAATCGGACGCTGAGCCCGTGGACCCCCGGAATCCGCGAGCGAGCCTGCTGCAGGTGTACGGCTGGCTCGGCTGGTTGCAGGAGTCGCTGGTGATCGCCCTTGCCGGCTGGTGAAGGCGCCGGCGGTCGATCGCTAGCCTGTTGCCGTGTTGCGCATCGATCAGCAGACCTACGACGCCATCGTCGCCCACGCCCGCCGGGACCATCCGGACGAGGCATGCGGGGTGGTGGCCGGCCGCGACGGACGCCCGGAGCGGTTCATCGCCATGGCCAACGCCGAGCGGTCGCCGACCTTCTACCGCTTCGACTCACTCGAGCAGTTGAAGGTGTGGCGGGAGATGGACGACCGCGACGAGACGCCGGTCGTGATCTACCACTCGCACACGGCGACCGAGGCGTACCCGTCCCGCACCGACATCGCGTACGCGTCGGAGCCGGACGCCCACTACGTCCTGGTCTCCACCGCAGATCCGGAGCGGGAGAGCTTTCGCTCGTTCCGGATCGTTGACGGAACCGTGACGGAGGAAGAGGTCGAGGTGGTTTCTGCGTTGTCGTGCTCGGGTGCGCCGGACCGCGAGCCGTAGCTCCGATTCCGGCGCATTTCGCAATACGACCTCCACCGGCTTCCAGCCCAGCCGGCCAGACCGCAAGCACACGCATCACTGTCGAGAACGACCGGGAGCAGCCGCATGGCCATCGAGGTACGGATCCCGACCATCCTGCGCAGCTACACCGGTGGCAGCAAGGTGGTCGACGGACAGGGCGGCACGCTCGGCGAGCTGTTCGCCGACCTGGACGCCCGCGCCCCGGGGTTGAAGGACCGGCTGGTCGACTCCGACGGCGGGCTGCAGCGGTTCGTGAACGTCTACCTCAACGACGAGGATGTGCGGTTCCTCGGCGGAGCCCAGACCCCCGTCAGCGACGGTGACTCGGTGACGATCCTCCCGGCCGTGGCCGGCGGAGCGGCCGTTGTGGTGGCCGGCGGAGCGGCCGCTGTGGCGGCCCGCGGGACCGGCGGGCGGTAGTGCGCTTCTCGTCGCTGCTGGACTCCGTCGGCGGAAGTCCGCTGGTCGGGCTTCCGCGGCTCTCACCGTCGCCGGAGGTGCGGCTGTGGGCCAAGCTCGAGGACCGCAACCCGACCGGTTCGGTGAAGGACCGGGCGGCGCTGGCGATGATCGCCACGGCCGAGAAAGAGGGCCGCCTCAAGCCCGGCTCCATCGTGCTGGAGCCCACGTCCGGCAACACGGGCATCTCCCTCGCGATGGTGTGCAAGCAGCGTGGTTACCGGCTGATCTGCGTGATGCCGGAGAACACCTCCATCGAGCGTCGGCAACTGCTCACCATGTACGGCGCCGAGATCATCTCTTCGCCGGCGGCGGGCGGCTCCAACGAGGCCGTGCGGGTGGCGAAGGGCCTGGCGGCCGAGCACCCGGACTGGGTGATGCTCTACCAGTACGGCAACCCGTCCAACGCGCAGGTGCACTACGACACCACCGGGCCGGAGATCCTGGCCGACCTGCCCACCATCACCTCGTTCGTGTCGGGTCTCGGCACCACCGGCACGCTGATGGGCGTCGGGCGGTACCTGAAGGAGAACGTCCCCGGCGTGCGGATCGTCGCGGCCGAGCCCCGCTACGGCGAGTTGGTGTACGGCCTGCGCAACATCGACGAGGGCTTCATTCCTGAGCTGTACGACCCGTCCGTGCTGACGACCCGGTTCTCCGTCGGCCCGCGGGACGCCCTGCGGCGCACCCGTGAGCTGGTCGAGCAGGAGGGCATCTTCGCGGGAATCTCGACCGGGGCGATCCTGCACGCCGCCCTCGGTGAGGCGGCGAAAGCGGTCAAGGCGGGACAGGAGGCGGACATCGCCTTCATCGTCTGCGACGGCGGATGGAAGTACCTGTCGACCGGCGCGTACGCCGGCACGCTGGAGGAGGCCGAGGACGCGCTGGAAGGCCAGCTCTGGGCCTGACGGCGACGGCCTGACCGCCGACGGCCGCGCGGCACAGCGCGCCGCCCGCCGTGGTCGTCCTGCGCGGCCTAGTCTGTAGGGGTGGACGCGCCGGTCGGGATCTTCGACTCCGGGGTCGGCGGGCTGACCGTCGCCCGGGCGCTGCTCGACCAGCTACCGCACGAGCCGGTCGTCTATGTCGGGGACACCGCCGGCGGCCCGTACGGACCGCTGCCGCTCGCCGACGTGCGCGCCCGGGCCCTCGAGGTGATGGACCACCTGGTGGAGACCGGCGTAAAGCTTCTGGTGGTCGCCTGCAACAGCGCCAGCGCTGCCTGCCTGCGTGACGCCCGCGAGCGCTACGACATCCCCGTGGTCGAGGTGATTCTGCCGGCGGTGCGCCGGGCGGTCGCGGCCACCCGCAACGGCCGGGTCGGTGTGATCGGCACCCAGGCGACCATCGCCTCCGCCGCTTACGACGACGCCTTCGCCGCCGCCACCCACCTGCAGATCACGTCCGTGGCCTGCCCGCGGTTCGTGGAGTTCGTCGAACGTGGCGACACCTACACCCCAGAGCTGCTGGCCACCGCAGAGCGCTACCTGCAGCCGGTGGTCGCGGCCGGCGTGGACACGCTCGTGCTGGGCTGCACCCACTACCCGCTGCTCGCCGGCGTCATTTCGTACGTCGTCGGGGACTCCGTCTCGCTCGTCAGCAGTGCGGAGGAGACCGCGAAGGACGTCTACCGCCAGCTCGCGATGCGCCAGCTCTTCCGCGACGAGGCGCTGCCCGCTCCCCGACACCGGTTCCTCGCGACGGGAGACGCGGAGGCGTTCGGCCGGCTCGGACGCCGCTTTCTCGGTCCGGAGATCGGCGCCGTGGACCGGGCCGAGCTGCGCGCCCGCTACGGGCGGCCTGCCATCCCGTTCCCCCTCCGCAGTCGAACCGCCTGACCACTCCGAGGAGAGCGCGTGCCACGTCCGGACGGCCGACGGCCCGACCAGCTTCGGCCGATCACCATCACGCGTAACTGGCTGCATCACGCCGAGGGGTCGGTGCTCGTGGAGTTCGGGGCGACCCGCGTGCTGTGCGCGGCCAGCGTCACCGAAGGCGTCCCCCGCTGGCGCAAGGGCAGCGGTCTCGGCTGGGTGACGGCGGAGTACGCCATGCTGCCCCGCGCCACCCATACCCGCAGCGACCGGGAGTCGGTGCGGGGGCGGATCGGCGGGCGCACCCACGAGATCTCCCGGCTGGTCGGTCGCAGCCTGCGCGCCTGCCTCGACGTGTCGGCGCTCGGTGAGAACACCATCGTGATCGACTGCGACGTGCTGCAGGCGGACGGCGGCACGCGCACCGCCGCCATCACCGGCGCGTACGTGGCGCTGGCCGACGCCGTCGACGTACTGCGGGACCGCAAGGCGCTGGGCAAGGGGAACCCGCTGCCACGGTCCGTCGCCGCGGTCAGCGTCGGAGTCCTCGACGGCGAGGTGCGGCTCGATCTGTGCTACGACGAGGACGTCAAGGCCGAGACCGACATGAACGTCGTGTGCACCGGTGATGGCGATTTCGTCGAGGTTCAGGGCACCGCCGAGGGGGAGCCGCTTCCCCGGCAGCAGCTGGACGCACTGCTGGACGCGGCGGTGGGCGGCTGCGCCGAGCTCACCCGGCTACAGCACATCGCCCGCGCCGCGCCGCAGCCGCCGCCCGGCCAGCCGCTGGGCATGTGACCCCCATGAGCGCAACGGTGGTGCTTGCCACTCGTAACGCCGGAAAGGTGGCGGAGCTGCGGCGCATTCTGGCCCATGCCGGCGGCCCCGGCATCGAGTTGCTCGGCATGGACAGATTTCCGGACGTGCCGGACGTGGCCGAGACAGGCGCCACTTTCGAGGAGAACGCTTTGCTCAAGGCGCGGGCGGTCGCGTCCGCGACCCGCCTGCCGGCGGTGGCCGACGACTCCGGGCTCGCCGTCGATGCCCTGAACGGGATGCCGGGTGTGCTGTCGGCGCGGTGGGCAGGTACGCACGGGGACGACGCCGCCAACCTGGCGCTGGTGCTGGCACAGCTGCGCGACGTGCCCGCGCCGCGGCGTGGCGCCGCCTTCATGTGTGCCGCCGCGGCGGTCGTGCCGGGCGGCGGTGAGCACTGCGCTTTCGGGCGCCTCGAGGGCGCGGTGCTGACCGGGCCGCGCGGCAGCAACGGCTTCGGCTACGACCCGATCCTGCTGCCGGCGGGGTCCGACCGGAGCTGCGCCGAACTTGCTCCCGCCGAGAAGGACGCCATCAGCCACCGGGGACAGGCGTTCCGCGCGCTCGTCCCCGAGTTGCTGCGGATGCTCGAGTCCGCCGAGCGGTGAGCCGCGGGTCTGTCGGGCCAGCGCGGGACAGCTGTACCAGGTTGACGTAGCACTGCCGGACCTCGCGGCGCGGGTCAGCCGGCGGGCAGGAGACTCGGAACCAGGGGATCGTGTGCTTGAGGCCGTCCTCGACCGGTACCTGCGGCACCCATCGCAGCAGGCGCATGATCCCTTCGATGAGGTCCTGGATGTGGATGTCGAGCGGGTCTGCGTGCCGTCACCGGCCACGGTCAGCGGCTCGTCGCGCAGCGCCTGGCGGATGAACGTCGGAATGGCCCGGCCGTCATTCGGGCGTAGCCGTTCGCGACGGCTCGTCGTAGACGCCGCGCGGGCCGACCGGGTTGACGTGACCCCAGTAGCTCTCCGCTCCGGGTGCACCTGTGAGTCGCCGTACGCCTCCCAGGTGGAGGCCAGCAGGAACCGGGCACCCGTCTGGCGAGCCCGAGGGTGTGCATGGTGCCCACCGATCCGACGTCGAGCGTCTGGATCGGCAGCTGCAGGGGGCACGGGCCTTCCGCAAATGTCGAACGTTCGCCGCCCGAGGGCCGATCTGCGAGACCATGTCGCACAATGCACAGCGGTGCTGTCCCGGTTACCACCCACGAACCCTGCGGTGGTGCGAGAGAGGGGAGTCGAACCCCTACGCCCAAAGGACACCGGAACCTAAATCCGGCGCGTCTGCCATTCCGCCACTCTCGCGCGGACGTCATCGTAGGTCCCGCACGGTCCGCGCCGCCGTCAGCGACCGCCCGCGACACTCAGCCGGCCGGCTCAGCCAGCCCCAGCTCTCGGCGCAGCTTCGCCACGTGCCCGGTCGCCTTGACGTTGTACCAGGCTGAGCGGACCGTTCCCTCTGCGTCGATGACCACGGTGGAGCGGATCACTCCGGTCACCTTCCTGCCGTACAGCGACTTCTCGCCCCATGCTCCGTAAGCGGTGAGTGCCTTGCGCTCTGGGTCGCCCAGCAGCGGGAACGTCAGCTGTTCGGCGTCGCGAAACCTCCGGAGCGCCTGTGACTCATCGGGGGAGATGCCCACGACGGCGAAGCCGGCGTCGTTGAACGTCTCGAGGTCGTCGCGGACTCACACGCCTGCCGCGTGCACCCCGGCGTGCTGGCGGCGGGATAGAAGTAGAGGACGACGGGCCGGCCGCGGAAGTCCGACAGCGCCACGGGGTTGCCATCAGCGTCCGGAAGTACGAACTGCGGAGCAGGGTCGCCGGGACGCAGTATTGCGCGCCCGTCGGCGCTGGGGGGTTCGGTCACTGGAAGCTCCTCGCGGTCCGTCCATGGCGTTGTCACCTGGCCGGCGGGCCGCCGGTTGCGAGCGGCCGCGGTGTGACGGGCGCCCGAACCGGCAGCAACGCTAGTCGGTGCCCGCTGCCGAGCGGCGGCGGCCACTGATCCAATGCGTCTCCGACCGGGTGATGTGGGCGCGCCGGGGTACAGGCGCGTGCAGAAGCCTCGGGGCGGCGCGCTGTCGCCGCCCGGCCGGAACGGACGACGTGGAGGAGCTTTCCGTGGCACAGGATCCCGCAGCGATTCAGCGTGAAATCGAACGAACGCGAGCCCAGCTGGCGAGCACCATCGACGCGATCTCCGACCGCGTCCAGCCCCGTAATCTCGCCGACAAGGCGAAGAGCCGGGCGCGCGACACGGTGGGTCAGGTGCGCGGCAAGCAGCCGGGGCCCGGCGGGCAGCGGGCGGCGATCGGCGGCGCGGCGGCGGGGGCCGTCACGGCCCTGCTTGCCCTGCGTCGCCGCCGCAGCCGGCGCCGGCTCACCGAGCTCCGGGCCCTGCGCCGGGAACTGCGCCGGCGGCAGCGCCGGAGCGATTCCTGATCTTGCGTTTACGCCGTAAAGGCCGGGGCGGAAACCCGCAGCGTGAAAAACGTGACACCGGCAGGCGACTCGGTTTATGCCCGCGCGACGCGGAGATACTGCCGTCAGCCGTTGCCTCGGGCGTCTCCAGGCCTGGGCCAGGTTGAGAGCGACACAGGCGCCTTGCCGACGGCAGCCGAACAGATCGTAAATTCAAACGATGGAGGAATTATGGGTCCTTTGACCTTGGACCAGGCTCGTGAAGTCAACGGCGGCACTCTGCTGGATGCTCAGCAGCAGAAGGTCGGCAAGATCACGGACATCTACATCGACAGTGACACCAACCGTCCGGAATGGGCGCTGGTGCACACCGGCATGTTCGGCGGCCGCGAGAGCTTCGTCCCCCTCGCCGAGGCGCAGACGGCGGGCGGCAACTCCCTGCAGGTCCCGTACACGAAGGACCAGATCAAGGGTGCTCCGAACGCTGAGCCCGACGGTGAGCTCTCCGAGCAAGAGGAGCAGACCCTTTACCAGCACTACGGCTTGAACTACTCGGAGGCACCGTCGGACTCCGGCCTGCCCTCCGGCGGTCAGCAGACCCACACCGGTACCGGAACCGGCACCGTCGGCCACGACGTGAGCGGTCCGGAGACCGACAACGCCATGACCCGCTCGGAGGAGCGGTTGCGCGTAGGTGTCGTGAGCCGGCCGTCCAAGGCGGTGCGGCTGCGCAAGTTCGTGGTGACGGAGAACGTCACGCAGACCGTTCCGGTGACCCACGAAGAGGTCCGGATCTCCCGTGAGCCGATCACCGACGCCAACATCGGCAACGCGATGGACGGCCCGGCGATCTCCGAGGAGGAGCACGAGGTAATCCTCACCGAGGAGCGCCCCGTCGTTTCCAAGGAGGCCATCCCGGTCGAGCGGATCCGCCTCGACAAGGAGGTCGTCACGGAGCAGGAGACGGTGACCGGCGAGATTCGCAAGGAGCAGATCGAGCTCGAAGAGCCGCAGACCACGCACCACAACCGCTGATCTACATCCTCGGAAGGCCCGGCACCGTACTCGGTGCCCGGCCTTCCGTCTGTTCCGGTTCCACATCACGAAAACCGAGAAGAAATACATGACCACCCCTGTTGACCCCCGCCCGGCGTCCGGCGCGCGAACTCTCGACGACGAGGCGGGTGGGTCCAAGAAGCGCGGGTGTACTTCGATGGCGGCACCGTCGTGCCCACGCCGAGCGGCTTCGCCGAGCAGGTGAATGTCACCGCTAACGAAGGAGCCGACCAGCTGCAGCAGCAGGCGGAGCACATCGAGGTGCCGAAGGGCGCGGTCAAGCTCGCCGACTAGCAGCGGACGGATCGTTCCGACAGCCCCGGCTCCCGCTTACGCGGGGCCGGGGCCGTCGCCGTTCACCTGCAGATCGATAAGCCGGAAGACGCGCACGGTTTCCGGATGAGCGGAGTGACAGGTGAGCCGCTCCGCGGCCGGGCTGACGGACGCCCCCACAGTGACGAGCACGTCACCGGGCTTGCGCTCCAGTCGGACCCGCCAGACGTCGGTGCCTGCCGCAGCCACCTCGAGCGGCCGCAGGGCGTCAAGCCCGTACTCCTCGAGCGCCAGCCGGGCATGGTGCTGGGCCGCCTGGGCCGCAGGGCTCAACGAGGAGCGCCCGCGCAACCACGTCGGCTCCAGCCGGCCGTCCTCGTAGGCGCGCACGATCTCGCCGGCCGCCGCCGTGGTGACGTGTCCGTAGTACAGGCCGTGCGGCAGCACGAGAAGGTTCGCGGCGAAGCGATCACCGCCGAGGTGGGAGCACTCCCAGGTCTGCTGCGGATGCTGTGCCGCCAGTGCGGCCGCGACCGCCCGGCCGCGAAGGGCGCAGCACGTGTCGTGGCGGGCGTGCGCGCACACCAGGTACGCGGCTTCGTTCGAGGGCTCGCCGTCCGAGCCGTCGAGGGTCAGCTCGAGCAGCTCCGCATCCGAACCGAACGTGCCCCAGCGGAGCTGCTCAGAACCTGGCCGGGAATCGCTGTAGGCCCAGCGGCGCAGGGGCGTCCGGATCGTGCGGCCCGGACGGCGGATGAGCTGCACCCGCACGCCGAGCCGGGCGGTTCTGTGCTGCAGTTGGGCTGCCACACGGCGGTCCAGCCGGGACTCGGTGAGCGCCGTCCGGCCCCAGGAGCCGGGCTGTTCGATCAGCAACCAGCGATTCGCCGGCGCAGCCGTGGCGTACCGCTGATCACCCCGGCGCTGGGCGGCGGGCGCACACCGCTGCGTGGCGAGGTCGTCGGGGTCGCCGCAGGGGGCGGTCACCAGCCGTTCGCCGTGCCCGCTGGTATCTCCGGTACCACAACGGCCTCCCGGAGCAGTTGCCGCACCAGCATGATCTGATCATCGCTGTCCAGCTCCGGCAGGTCAGCAACCCGTACGGGGCGCCGGGTGAGCAGCCGCTCGACCGCCGGTGCCGTCGAGCCCGGGAGCGACAGGTTCCTGCCCGGCAGCTGCAGGTGCAGCCGTCCGTCCGCGACGCGGCACGCTGTCCGCAGCTGTGGTCGCAGCCGCACGACAGAGTCCGGGCCCAGCGCGCGGGCGGCGGCGGCGCTCGCGAGCGGGGCGATGGGGCCTGGACGTGTGCCGCGCCATTCCCGTCGCAGCAGGTCGTCAGCGACAACCGCCGGATCCGCGTCCGGCAGCCACTCGGCCAAGGCGGAGAGCACAGCGGCGAGCTCGCCCGGGACGCTCGCCGCGGGGTCGTCGGTCCATCCCAGCGGCAGCGACGTGCGTAGCTGCTCGTTGCCCGCGGCGGCCATGCCTTGCAGCGCCTCGACGATGGCGGCGCGGGTGATCGGGTGGATCCCGACCGTCAGGTGCGCTGAGACGTCGCCGAGGGCCTGGGCAGAGTGCACATATCCCCGGGGCAGGTACAGGCTGTCGCCCGGTCGGAGCACGGTGTCGACGACAGGCTCGCCAGACGCCGCCTGGGCCACGTCCTGCCGGACATCGGTCCACGGCTGGTCGCGGGTGGGGAGGCGGCGCGGCGGTTCGTGCACAAGCCATCGCTTCTCGCCGGCGACCTGCAGCACGAACACGTCGTGCACGTCGTAGTGCGGCGAGAAGCCTTGTGACTGCGGTGGGGTGACGTACGCATTCACCTGGACCGGATGTCCCAGCTCGTCGGCCAGGACCGACGCGAAGTGGATCAGCGGCGGCCAGAGCCGGTGCAGTCCCTGCAGGACGAGCGTGCAGCCGTCGGCGAACAGCTGCAGGACCCGCTCGTCACTGACCTGATCGGCGATCTCCGCGCCGGCACCACCGCTGCCGGTGAAGCGGGACGGGTCGACGACCTTGCCATCCTTGGCGACCCGCAGGAACGGCGTTCGCAGCCCGCGGCGGGACAGCAGCTCGTCGACCGCCGGCAGGTCCAGCAGGTCCGAGAAGGGCTCGGGCAGCTCGTCGGCGCGCGAGAGCAGCGGACGCTGAGACCAGTACTTGCTGGCGAAGTCAGCGACCGGAACGGCAATGCATCGGCGCAGAGCCGGGCGGTCCGTTGCTGCGGGCGCCCGGCTCCCGTGATTACTACTGGAAATCAGGCGCCGCCATCCGCGCCGCCGTCGGCACCGCCATCAGTGCCGCCGTCCGCACCACCATCAGCGCCGCCGTCCGCGCCGCCGTCCGCACCGCCGTCCGCACCACCATCAGCGCCGCCATCGGCGCCGCCATCAGCGCCACCGCTCAACGGCTGTCCGCTGTTGACGCCGTCGGCCACCACCATGTCGTCGTCGCTGAGAGCCATGACACTCCTTCGTAGCCGGGCGGCGGACATCCGCCGCGCTGAGGTTGAGCTACACCTTGCCCTGTCTACCGGAAGGATGGCGAGAACGGTCGCGAGGCGCTACATGAACAGTGCGATCGCGATGACAACGGCGATGATCAGGGCGACGATGGCGATGGTCCGGGTGTTCATGGCAACTCCTTCGAGTAGGGCCACCGCGAGGTAACCCTCGGCGGCGGAATGGAACCCCTACGTTCTGCCTGCTCACCACTACCGCGAAACACGATGGGCGTTGACCGGACGCGCATGGGTGTCGTCGATCGACAGAGGAGCCGGCGTGCGCCATCCGCCGTTTGGCCAGCTCTGCACGGTCGAGGCACCGGCCGGATCGACGGGCCGGTTGACCTATCCGGTGGTGTTCTAGGCGGTGGCCGGCTCGGGCTCCCGGCCCGGCCATCGACGCACCCGCGGGGCCAGATGCGCTGTCAGTCACCGCCTGCGGCGACGTGGTCGAGATCGTGGTGACGGGGACCACTCCTTCGGCGTAGTCACCACCGGAGCGCGTCAGTCGACGTGATGCGCATGCGAAGTCCCCGCCAGCTTGCTGTGCGTGCCATGGTCACCACCGTTGCAACCGCGGCCATCACTGCCGCGGCTGCAGGCGCCCCGGTCATCCCTTGGCTCGCCGTCCCGGCGGGCGCCAGCACCGGGCCGGTGCTCTACGTCAGCGCATCGGGCAACGATCAGGCTGACGGCCGCTCGCCGGCCACAGCATGGCGGACCCTGGGCCGGGTGAACCGCGAGGTCCTCGCGCCAGGGACGCGCGTGCTGCTCGAGGGCGGTCGGAGCTTTCCCGGGCCCCTCTTTCTCGACTCCGCCGACGCAGGGGACCCGGCGGCTCCGGTGCGGATCGCCTCGTACGGCACCGGCCGCGCCACGATTTCCGGAGTCCGCGCGGCAGGAATCAGCGTCTACAACACCGCGGGGGTGGAGATCCGTCAGCTCAGGTTCAGCGGGGATGCGGACGCCTACCGCAGCAAGGGCGGCATCGAGTTCTACTCCGACGTGCCCGATCGCAAGTTGAGCTCGATCGTCATCGCCGGCGTAGAGGTCCGTGGTTTCCGGCATGGGATCATGATCGGTGGTGCGAACGCCCGTAGCGGCTTTCGCGCCGTCACCATTCACGGCTCCACAGTGCACGACAACATGCTGACCGGACTGCTGACGTATGGGCCCGCTTTCGACCCGGCCGCTCCGGCATACGCACATGAGTCGGTCCGGGTGACCCGGGTGGTCGCGTACCGCAACGTGGGTGACCCGGGCGAGCTCCACCGCAACACCGGCAGCGGCATCGTTCTCGGCAGTGTGCGGGGCGGTCTGATCGAGCGCTCACGGGCATACGCCAACGGGGAGGCCTGCGCCGCTCCCGAGGGGCCGGTGGGCATCTGGACCTACGACTCGTCCCGGGTAGTGATCCAGCGCAACATCGCTTCCGGCAACCGCCGAGCTGGCCCGGCCGACGGTGGCGGATTCGACCTGGACCAGAACGTCAGCGATTCGACGATGCAGTACAACGTGTCGTACGGCAACGACGGGCCTGGCTATCTGGTGTACAGCGGGCGCGCCAACGACGCCCAGGCCGGCAATGTGGTGCGTTTCAACATCAGCAGCGGCGATGCGATGAAGTCCGGCGCCTACGGAGGCATCACCGTGATGGGGCGCATCCGCGATGCGGAGATCTACAACAACACGGTGGTCATGCGGCCGAACGGCGCGGTCCGCTCGCCAGCCGTCAAGCTGGGCACGGGGTTGTCCGGGGTCGCTCTGCGCAACAACGTCTTCGTCTCCGAAGCGGCCGGTCCATTGGTCGTGGCGCCGAACTTCGGCACCGCCGCCGTACTGCTGCAGGGCAACGACTACTTCGCCCCGGCGGGGGGCTGGCGTACCAAGTGGGGCAGCACGACTTACACCTCGCTGACCGGATGGAGTGCGGCGACCCGGCAGGAACAGCTCGGGGGGCGGCTGGTGGGTCTGACCGTGGATCCGGCTTTCACCGATGCTGCGGCCACTCTCGCGATGACCGACGCGGCCGATCCGAGCCAGGCGGCTGCTCTGTCGCTCACCACCGGATCCGCGCTGCGCGGCCGCGCCCTGCCACTGACCACCCTGTTCGGTGTAGCCGTCGGCCAGCGCGACTACTTCGGGAACCCCCTGCCGGCCGCCGGAGAGCCCTACGATGTGGGGGCGCATCACCGTCCGCTCACGGTCGCCAGTACCGCCGTCCGGCCGCTGTCATGGCGCCTCGTGGCAGCTCGCGATCCGGTGCGCAGCACGGCACTCGCCTGGAGGGAAAGGGCAAGGTGACCACCACGTCGGCCGGGGAGGACGCGCACCGGCCTGTGGTGCCCGCTGTGCCACCCGGCGTCGCCCGTCCCCTGTGGTCGGTGATGATTCCGACGTACAACGGCACCGCCTACCTGCGTGAGGCGCTGGGCAGCGTGCTGGCGCAGGATCCCGGCCCGGACGCCATGCAGATCGAAGTGGTGGACGACAGCTCCACAGAGGGCGATCCCGCCGCCGTGGTGGCCGAGGTCGGCGGCGGTCGGGTGGGGTATTTCCGCCAGCCGGTCAATCGCGGGTACATAGCGAACTTCGCCACGTGCATATCGCGATCCACCGGACATCTGGTGCACCTTCTCCACGACGACGACGCGGTGCGCGACGGCTTCTACGCCCGCCTCGGAGCGGGGATGGCTGCGCGCCCTGACGCCGGAGCCGGCTTCTGCCGCTCGATCTACGTCGACCCCGATGGCCATTGGCAGAGTTTCACGGCGCTGGAGAGACGTGACGCCGGAGTGCTGGACGACTGGTTGTGGAAGATCGCGACCGGGCCCCGGCTGACGACGCCCTCGCTCGTCGTGCGCCGCAGCGTGTACGAGGAGCTGGGAAGCTACGACACCCGCCAGCGCTTCGCCGGCGAGGACTGGGAGATGTGGGTACGCATCGCCACCCGATTTCCCGTCTGGTACGAGCCGTTGCCTCTGGCGCTGTACCGGGTCCGCAGGGAGGGCTCACTGACGGACACCTCGTCCAGGACCGGCGAGATCGCCGTTGAGATGCGCCGCGCAGCCGAGATCATCGAGAGCTATCTGCCGGATCACCTACCACCCGACCAGGCTCGGCGGATGAGCGGCTACGCGCGCGCGGAGTTCGCCCGCTGGTCCACCGACGCCGCAGCTCAGCTCCTCGCCGCCGGGCGACCGCTGGCGGCCGCCGGCCGCGTTCGCGAAGCATGGCGCTCGTCACCGACACTCCGTGTCGCCGGCAACCTTGCGGCCGGGATGCTCGCTGCCGGTACCGGTACGGGTCGCCGGCTGGCCCGGCGAGGAGCGGTCGCAGCCCGCCGGCGCATCGCTGGGAGTACTGCGCGCCGCTGACATCCGGACGCCTACTGCGCAGGCTGGCTCGTGGGCAGCCAGGTTGCTACCTCCTCCAGCCAGGCGGGGTCCACCCGCTCGCGCCGGCGGCGATCACGCAACCGGAAGGCCGTTGGCCACGTCAGCGCCTCGACGGCGTGCAGGACGCTCCGTCGCCGTCCGGTGACAGCCGACGCCCGCAGGTAGGCGGCTGCTGCGCTGCGCCGGTCGCCCGCACGCTGCGCCCGTTCCGCCATCCAGAACTCGATCTCGTGGCGTCGTACTGCGACGTTGCGAATGTGCCGTTGCGTGCCGTATTTCGCGTCGAGCAGCCGGAGCTCGGCCCGGGTGGCCGGGTATTTCGATGACATGCCGCCGGCGTGCTGTCGGTAGGCGTGCAGTGGCTCGTCAACGACGGCGAGCGGGGTCAGCTGGGCGAGCCGGATCCACAGATCCCAGTCCGCCAGGATGCTGAACCGGGGGTCGAAGCCGCCCACCGCCACCGCAAGCCCACGGTCGATGACGGTGCCCGACGCCCCGCCGGGCACCGGATTGGCGGCAAGCGCGGCTTCCGAGACTTCGCCGCTGACCTTCGGTCGCTCGCTGCCGATGACCTGGCAGTTCTCGTCCACCAGCACCGCGCCGCTGCACACCCAACGGCTCGAGGGGTTGCCCCGGAGGGCTTCCAGCTGGCGCGAGATCTTCGTCGGCGACCACAGGTCGTCGTCATCGGTGAATGCGACCCAGTCCCCGCGCGCCTCTGCCAGCCCGAGATTGCGCGCCCGAGCTACACCGCCTCCGCCGGCCCGCAGGAGGCGTACTCTCGGGTCGCCGGACGTTGCCACCTCCTCGGCGGTCCCGTCCGTCGAGCCGTCGTCCACCACGATCACCTCATGCACGGGGTCGCCCTGAGCCAGAACGGTGTCCAGCGTGGCGCGCAGGAGCTCCCGACGGTTGCGCGTCGGCAGTACCACGGATACCGCACCGCTCGGTACGGGCCCGGGTGACGTGCGGCCCCTGCCAGCGGTGCCGTCCCTACCGCCCGCGCAATCCATACGCAATGACGCTATCCGATGCCGGCCGCTGTTCCGTGCCAACACCGGGGTCGGCTGCTGACCTGAACGGGTGACCGAAGTGGCAGCAACCCAGCGGAGCGTCACATCTTGTCTACAGTCGCGACAACGGAAACGGTGGAGGGAAAGCCGCATGATGCGCGAACGCGCGGTGGTTACGGGGGGCGCGGGCTTCCTGGGTTCGCACCTGGTCGAGCGGCTGCTCGACGAGGGGCTCGAGGTGCTGTGCCTGGACAACTTCGTCACGGGCGCGCCCGCGAATGTGGAGCACCTCCTGGAGCGGGAGGGATTCCGTATCGTCCGGACGGACGTGACGAACTACATCCACGTCCCCGGCCCGGTGCGTTACGTCCTGCACTTCGCCTCGCCGGCCTCGCCGATCGACTACCTGCGTCTGCCGATCGAGACGATGAAGGTCGGCTCCATCGGCACCCTGCACAGCCTCGGGCTCGCCAAGGAGAAGGGCGCCCGCTACCTGCTGGCGTCCACGTCCGAGAGCTACGGCGACCCTCAGGTGCACCCGCAGCCCGAGACGTACTGGGGCCACGTGAACCCGGTCGGCCCGCGAGGCGTGTACGACGAGGCTAAGCGCTTCGCGGAGTCGCTGACCATGGCCTACCGGCGCTTCCACGGCGTGGACACCGCTGTGCTGCGGATCTTCAACACCTTCGGCCCCCGCATGCGTCCCAACGACGGGCGGGCCATCCCCACCTTCATCAGCCAGGCCCTGGCGGGCAAGGCGCTCACCGTGGCCGGGGACGGTCGCCAGACTCGGTCCGTCTGTTACGTCGATGACCTCGTCGAGGGCGCTCTGCGTCTGCTGTTCTCGCAGCACCCGGGGCCGATGAACATCGGCAACCCGCACGAGATGACCGTTCTCGAACTCGCCGAGCTGATCAACTCGCTGACCGGCTCGTCGTCCCCGGTGACGTACATCGACCGGCCGCAGGACGACCCCATGGTTCGTCAGCCGGACATCACGCTCGCTAGGGAGGTTCTCGGCTGGGAGCCGCGCGTCCCGGTCGTGCAGGGGCTGGAGCGAACGGTCGACTGGTTCCGCAGCGAGCTGCTTCCGGCGGGTCAGCTGGACTGGGTGGCCGGCGGACGGGGCAGTTCGTGACCGCACGGTCCACGGTGCTGGTCACGGGAGGCGCCGGGTTCATCGGCAGTCACACCTGCGTCGAGTTGCTGGCACACGACTACGACGTGGTGATCGTTGACGACTACTCGAACAGCTCACCGGGAGCTGTGCGCCGGATCGAGCAGGTCGCGGGACGTCCGCTGACCGCGTACCAGGCCGACCTGCGCGATCCCTCGGCGCTCGGCGACATCTTCGCAGCGCACCGGTTCGACGCCGTGATCCACTTCGCCGCGAAGAAGGCGGTCGGCGAGTCGATGAACATC
Source organism: Actinomycetota bacterium (assembly GCA_030773415.1). Classification (GTDB taxonomy): domain Bacteria; phylum Actinomycetota; class Actinomycetes; order JALYNC01; family JALYNC01; genus JALYNC01. The sequence goes on along the minus strand of JALYNC010000069.1, from coordinate 31,250 downwards.
CCGCTCGAGTACTACGACATCAACGTCGGCGGCACCGTGACCCTGCTGCGCGCCATGGCGCAGCACAGCGTCCAGCGGCTCGTCTTCTCCTCGTCCTGCTCCATCTACGGAAGTGCCACCCGTCTGCCGTTGGCCGAGGACGACCCGGCGCAGCCGACCAACCCCTACGCCCGCAGCAAGTGGATGTGCGAGCAGGTCCTGCGAGATGCCTGCGCCCACTACCCGGAGCTGCGGGTCATCGCCCTGCGCTACTTCAATCCGATCGGCGCCCACCCCAGCGGACTGCTCGGCGAAGATCCGCACGGAACGCCCAACAACGTGCTGCCCTATCTGGCGCAGGTGGCGGTGGGCCGGCTGAGCTCGCTGCCGGTGTTCGGCGGGGACTACCCGACTCCGGACGGCACGTGCATCCGGGACTACGTGCATGTGGTGGACGTGGCCGACGGTCACCGCCTCGCGCTGCACCGCATCGACGACGAGGCCGGCATGCGGGTACTCAACCTTGGCACCGGGGTGGGCACCTCGGTGCTGCAATTGATCGCCGCCTTTCAGGCTGCCGTGGGCTCCCCGTTGCCGTACGACATCGTGCAGCGCCGGCCGGGTGACGTGCCGGAACTGGTGGCCGACCCGTCCCTGGTCGCGTCCGTCTGGGGATGGCGCACGACCCGAACCCTGGAGCACATGTGCCGGGACGCCTGGCGGTTCCAGCAGCGCAATCCGAACGGCTATCCGGCCTGACCGCCAGACCTGGACGCGGTTGCGGTCATTGCCCGCAGCGCCGCGTCGAGTTGCCGGCCGACTGCTCCCACGGAGAAGACGTCTTCGACCCGTCGGCGCGCCCGGCGGCCGCAACCGGCCAGGTCATCCCCGGACAGACCACTCAGCAGATGCATCGCCCCGCTCAGCGCCGCCGGGTCGTCGCGCGGGACCAGCAGCCCGCCGTGCTCCGCCGATCGGCCGATCATCTCCTCGGCGCCGGGCACGTCGGTCACCACAACCGGACGGCCGCTGGCCATCGCCTCCAGCGGGGCGACCGCGAAACCCTCGTGTCTGCTGGGGGAGACCCACACGTCGCAGGCGGCCAGTCGCTGGCGAACCTCAGCAGGGGGCGCGTACCGGTCCAGCCACGCCACCCCGCGTGCCGCCGACCGATCGAGGAGCGTCCGCAGTGCCGTCTCGTCCGGACCGGTGCCTACCAGCAGCAGTCGCAGATCGGCGTCCGGCCGGCGAGAGCACAGCGCCGACCATGCCTCGACGAGAACGTCCAGACCCTTGCGGCGCAGATCCACCCGGCCATGCCAGGCGACGACGAACGCGTCTTTCGGGAGGCCCAGTTCGCTGCGGGCGGCACCCCGGTCGCCGGGCGACCACGCGTCGACGTCGACGGGGTTGACGACAGAAAACACCCGTGCGGCGTCCACCCGGCGCTCGGCGACGAGCCGTTCCGCTTCCGCCCGGGATCCCACCAGCAATGCCGCCAACCGCCGCAGCGACGGGGCACGGACGAGCCGTTCCACCGGAGCTCGCTCCCAGGGCGGCACCCCGCCCTGGAAGGAGGCGGCCACGGGTACCCCGCGGATCCGCCCCCACCAGGCCAGCAGGTCGGCCCGGGGCTCCTCGTACTCCTGCAGCAGCACCACGTCATGTCCGGCTAGCTCGCGCAGCAGACCGGGCGGAAGCGCCCGTCGATACGCGCCGAGATTCCGGCGCAGGCCGGGTGGTCGCGGGGGGCTCTGCGCGGGAGCCGGAAGGACCGTCACGGGGGTGCCGGTCGGCAGGTGCGTCCGGGTGCTGCGCGTCGTCGTCGATCTGGAGGAGACGACCAGGGTGGGCGCGTAGCCGGCCGAGGCGAGCGCGGCGGCGTAGCCGAACAGCCACCCGCCGGTGAGCCGGTCGCAGAAGTCGTCCAGCGTCCGGCCCAGCGGGTCCAGGAACACCTCCAGCGGTGTGCCCCACGGCACGAGCGCGACGCGCGGCGCCGGAGCCGTCACCGCACCGTCCACCGCATGGCGATCTCCGTGCCCGCGCCGCCCGGCCGGTGCAGCGCGGCCGCTGTCAGTACGACCGGCCCGAGAGCCAGCCCCACCGCCCGCTTGACCGGGGCGGGCAGCCGGGAGAACGCGAGGTCGTGGGCGATCACTGTGATCGGGGTGATGAACGTCGACAGCGCGTCATGCGCCTGCCCGACCAGCCGGTCCAGATCCGCCACCCGATAGCCGCGCCGGACGTGACCCCAGTCGTCCATCACGTCCCGGTCGGTGGGGGTGAGCCGCCGGTAGACCCGGTAGTACGGGAAGCGCCACAGTTCGGACGGGGTCGTGAGCAGCAAGGAACCACCGGGGCGCAAGATCCGCAGTGCCTCGCGGATCGCGGCCGCGTCGTCGGGGATGTGCTCGACCACGTCGAACAGAGTCACGACGTCGGCTGCCCCGTCCGGTACGGGCAGCCGCGTGGCGTCGCCGCAGACGAAGTGCCGTAGGTCCCCGCCGTACAGGTCATGACGGGCACCGAATGCCGGGTCCAGGTCGACGGTCAGCACGTGCGCCGACGGATAGAGCGCGGCTGCCAGGCCGCTCTGCCCGCCGCCCACCTCCACCACGCGGCGCACCCCTCGCTCGGGGCTGATCTGATGAATCGCCCGCATCTTCTCGCCGTAGAAGGAGCCCAACGTGTGCCGGTGAGGAAAGGGGTTGGCCGCGAGAAAGACGCCCAGATCGGTTTTCGTGACCGGACCTTCCCCCGGCGGTGGCAGCGGAGGTAGCGGCAGCCGCTGGGGGCGCAGCAGCGCGGGTGCACGCACGACTCCAGCGGCGTAGCCGGCCAGCTCGGCGGCGAGTGTCGGAGACTTGCGGCGCCAGACCAGGCCGTCGAGGGCCCGGCCGGCGAAGTAGCGCGGCAGGGTCAGAAAGGCCCGTCTCGGTTCACCCAGCTGACGCGTGGCGGACCACTGCACCGCGAGGGCGGCGACATGGCCGCGAAGGTACGCCGACGACTGGGCCCGCAACTTCTCGTCGGTGTCGCGGTGCGCATGGAACACCACGGCGGACGCCTCGTACCGGCACCGCCACCCGCCGGCGAGCACCCGGTACCACATCTCCGAGTCCTCGCTGCAGCCCGCGGCTCCCGCTCCGAGTCGGGGATCGAACCCGCCGACGCGGTCGAAGGCCCCCCGGCGGAACGCGACGCTGGCTCCGGCGCCCAGCTTCCACACGTGCGGAGTCTTCCGCCGCTGCCGCAGCAGCCACTCATGGCCGAACTCGCGGTCGCGGAAGCCCTGGCCGAACCCGCCCACGACGTCCTCGAAGGCCTGTTCGGCCGCACTGTCCAGCGAAGCCGGGAGCACCAGCCCGGTGACGGCCAGGACGTCGGGAGTGCGGAAGCCGGCGAGCAGCCGTCCCAGCCACTCGGGGTGCACCTGCACGTCGTCATCGGTGAAGGCCACGACGTCCGAGGTCGTGGCCGCGATACCAGCGTCGCGCGCCCGACTGAGCCCCGGGCGCGGCTCTCGCACGTACGTGGCCCCAACTTCTTCGGCGGCGCGGCGGGTGGCGTCCGTGGCGGAACCGTTGTCCACGACGACCAGCTCGTCGGGGGGGCGGGTCAGGCTCCGCAGCGAGCGTAGGCAGGTACGGAGCTGCTGGGGCCGGTCGCGGGTGCACACCACGACCGCCGCCGTACGGCACCCGACCGGCTGGGCGGGTGGCTGCCGGACGACGGCGTCCAACCGGGCCAGGACGTCCTCGTCCAGCACGTCCCGAGCGAGCAGGGCGGGCAGCGGCAGCGGGCGCCGGTCGCGGGCTTCTCCGTCATAGGGCAGGGCCGCCGCGAAGATGGTGCCGGGATGGAGCAGGTCGCCGACGGCCGGCGTGATCGCTTCGGCCACCAGCCGCGCCAGTCGGGCGGACGTCACCGGCGTCTGCCAGGGTTCCAGGTGCACGACACCGAGTGGGCGGGGGCCCCACCACAAATACCAGCGAGATGCCGTACCGTCCGGAGCCTCGAGCGCCGGCAGCCCCTCGGCGAGGTCGACGTGCCGCAGCAGCACCGGCTTCATGCCTTCCCCCGGGCGCGTACCTCCGCGTAGCGCTGAGACATCCGCTCCCGAGACCGCCGGTAACCGCCCACTGCTCCGGCGACCCCCCCGGTCAGCTCGGCGGCCACCATGCGTGCCCCCACCACATCCGCGTGGCGTGCCGCAGACAGCAAGTTGCGCTGCTGGTATCTGAGCCACCAGAGCGCCATCCGGCGGATCTGGGCGCGCTCTTGCGGCTCCTGCCAGCGCGCCGCCAGGTAGGCGGCGAAGCCGGCGCCCCACGAGGAGTACTGGCGCTGCAGCTCATCCATGCCGCGCCGATGTCGGTGGAAGACCGCCATCCGCGGTTCGTAGACGAGGGTGTGGCCCGCTGCCAGCACCTTGAAGAAAATGTCGAGGTCACCCCCACCGGGCAACGGTGGCCCGGTGTCGAGTGCCTCGTCGAACCCGCCCACGCGGCGTAGCACCGAGACCTCGAACGCCATGTTGCAGCCCGCACCGAACACCCCCGATCCCAGCGGGTGCAATCGGCCGCCCGGACCCTGCCGTCCATCCCAGCGTCGTTGCGTGTAACCCCGGCCGAATCCGCCGCCGCGCTCGAAGCGGATCTGTGCCTGCGTCTCCAGCTGTGCCGGTAACACCAGACCGGTCAGCGCACTCGCGTCGGGATGTTCCTCGAGCGCGGCGGCCAGGCCTTGCAGCCACCACCGGTCGACCCGCACGTCGTCGTCCACGAACGCCAGCCATCGGCCACGCGCCTCGGAAACCGCCTTGTTGCGGGCGACGTCCAGGCCGGGCACCGGCTCACGGACGTAGCGGACGTCCGGTCGGCGGGCGACAACCTCGCGCGTGGCCTCGTCCGGAGGCGCGTTGTCCACGACGAGCAGGTCCACCTGCCCCGCGAACTCCGCCGCCGCCACCCTGATGCTGTCCAGGCAGCGCTCAAGGTCGTCGGGACGATTGCGGGTGCACACCACGACGGTCACGCTGGGCGCGGTTCTGGTGGGCGGCGCCGGATGGCCCCCACCCATGCTGCGATCGAGCAACGCCCGGCGCAGGCGTTCCGCGAGTAGGTTCTCTCCACCGGTGCTCACCGCCAGCTGCTCGACCGCCTCCGGGGTCAAGGCGCCGCCGGAGTCGGGCACGAGACAGAAGCTCAGCGGTCGGTCCCCGTCGCGCAGCAGCAGCCCCGTGCCGTCATAGTCGGAGGAGGTCTCGAGGCCGCCCCGCCCGTCCGGAACGGGCAGCTTCAGCGGCGACTGCGTGACATCGATGTCCACCAGCCGGTATGCCATGGACCCAGTCTGCCGGTTAGAGGTGTGACGGCGCGCAACTTCGGAGACACTTGGTACTCCGGCACCCACGTGAGGGGCGTAAGTTGCAGCGGCCCTTCGAGGCGTGGATCGAGAACCGGCCCACGGCCGGGCGCCGGGCGCTCGACTGGCGCGAACTGTGGCGGTACCGCGAACTCGTGGTCTTCCTGGCCGTACGCGACATCAAGGTGCGGTACAAGCAGGCGGCGTTCGGCATGCTGTGGGCGGTCATCCAGCCGCTCGCGGGGCTCGTTGTTTTCACCGTGGTATTCGGAAAGCTCGCCGGAGTACCCAGCGACGGAGTTTCGTACCCGCTGTTCGCCTTCGCCGGAATGATGCTCTGGGGTCTATTCGCCGGTGGGGTTGACACGGCGACCACGAGTCTGGTCAACAATTCCGCACTGGTTACGAAGGTGTACTTTCCGCGGGTGGCTGCTCCGCTGGCGAGCGTCATTCCGCGTCTGGTCGACTTCTCCGTCGCCCTTGCGCTGTTCGCGGTGCTGCTGCTGGTGACGGGCCGGCTTCCCGGAGCGCAGGTCGTGCTGCTGCCCGTGGTTGCCCTGTGGGCGGTGGTGCTCGCCTTCGGCGTGGGCCTCAGCCTGGCCACCCTGCAGGTCCGCTTCCGCGACGCGCATCACGCGCTCACGCTGCTGATGCAGCTGTGGCTGTACGCGAGTCCCGTCGCCTACCCGACGAGCCTGGTTCCGGACAAGTGGGTGTGGCTGTACGCGCTGAACCCCATGGTCGGCCTGCTGGACACGGCCCGCTGGGTCCTGCTCGACACGCCCGCTCCGGGCGCGCATGTGCTGGTCAGCGCGGCAGTCGGAGCGCTGTTGCTGCTGCTGGGGATCCGTACGTTCGCCCGCAGCGAGCGCCGATTCGCCGACATCATCTGATGAGCGCCTCCCGCAACGCTATCGAGGTGGACCGCGTCGGCAAGCGCTACCGACTGGGAGAGCTGCCCACCGCGAGCACCCTCCGTGAGGCGATCACGTACGGGGTCGCCCAGTTCGCCGGGCGCCGGCCGAAGCAGGACGAGCCGCAGGAGGTCTGGGCCCTGCGCGACGTCTCCCTGCAGATCCCCGAAGGGACGTCGCTGGGGATCGTCGGGCGGAACGGGGCGGGCAAGAGCACGCTGCTCAAAGTGCTGGCCCGGATCACCGAGCCCACGGAGGGGGTGAGCCGCACCCGGGGCACCGTCGGTTCGCTGCTCGAGGTGGGAACGGGCTTTCATCCCGAACTGTCGGGCCGCGAGAACATCTTCCTCAACGCCGCGATCCTGGGGATGCCGCGCACCGTGGTCGCCCGCCGACTCGACGACATCGTGGACTTCGCGGGCATCGGGCGTTTTCTGGACACCCCCGTCAAGCGTTACTCCTCCGGCATGTATCTGCGGCTGGCATTCGCCGTGGCCGCGCATGTCGAGGCAGATGTCCTGCTGGTGGACGAGGTGCTGGCCGTGGGCGATGCCGAGTTCCAGCGCCGGTGCCTGGGCGCCATGGAGGACATCGGGCGGTCAGGCCGGACCGTCGTCTTCATCAGCCACAATCTCGACGCGGTGACGCGGTTGTGCAGCACCACGCTATGGCTGGACTCCGGGCGGGTGCGCGACATCGGCCCGACGGCGGACGTGGTCGACGCCTACCTTGTGGAGGCGACACCCGACGCCGGTGCGCGCACCTTCGACGACGACCCGAACGGCGTGGTGTCACTGCGCTCGCTGACCTTGCGCAGCCTCCACGGCGACTCCACCGGCCGCATCGCCCGGGACGCTCCCTTCTGCGTCGATGTGGAGCTCACCGTCCGGGAACGCGTTCCCGGCCTGGACCTGGCGGTCAGCGTGGAGACCTTGACCGGCATCCGGCTGCTCGACGAGGCGGTGTCGGACACCTCACCGACGGGCTCGACGCAGCTGCTCACCGACCCCGGCGCGTACAAGGTGTCCCTGACGCTGCCCCCGCTGCTGATGCCGGGGGAGTACAGCGTCAACGTGTGGATCGGCACCAACTACGAGACGCTGGTCTGGGAGCACGGTGCGGGCCGGCTCCGGCTGGAGGGCAGCCACCAGGCCCGGCCCGACCGGCTGATCGCGGCCCAGGGGTCGTGGTCCGTCGCTGCGGCGGACCGGAGATGACGCCGCCGTTGGTCAGCGTCGTCGTCCCGACGCACAACCGCGCCCGTCTGTTGCCGCGCGTGGTCGCCTCCATCCTCGCTCAGGACGTCGCCGACATTGAGTTGGTGATCGTTGATGACGGCTCTTCTGACCGCACCCAGGACGTCCTCGCCGCGATCGGTGACGCGCGCCTGCGCACGCTGCGGCACGATTCGCCCAGCGGCGTCTCGCGTGCACGCAACGCGGGCACGACGGCCGCGACCGGGCGCTGGGTGGCGTGGTGCGACGACGACGATCTCTGGGCACCCCACAAGATCCGGCTACAGCTAGAGGCGTTGGCCCTAACCCCCGGCGCGCGATGGTGCAGCAGCGGAGCGGCCCACATCGACGGGGCATTGCAGGTGCGCAGCATCCGGCTGGCCCCGCCGGCCGGTGACGTCTCCCAAGAGATCCTTCGCTCCAATCTCGTTCCGGGCGGCGGCAGCGGGGTGCTGGCCGACCGGGGGCTCGTACTGTCCCTGGGCGGCTTCAACCCGCGACTGTCCATCTACGCCGACTGGGAGATGTGGGCCCGTCTCGCCCAGGCATCGCCGTTGGCGTCCGTCGACGAGCCGCTGGTCGGCTACTACCTCGACCACCCGGACGGGATGTCGCACAACCGCAGAAAGCTGCTCAGCGAATTCGACGATCTGCGGCCCGCGTTCGCGCCGCTCGCCGAGAGCAGGGGCCAGGCCGCGTCCATCGACGCCCGCCAGCTGGGTGCCTGGATGCTCAGCCAGCAAGTCAGCGTCGGCAGCCCGCTTGCCACATCTCTGCTGGCCGGGCAGTTGCTGCGACGGCGGATGATCAAGCCGTGGCGGGTCCCGTACAGCCTCGTAGGCTCCGTCGTGTCGCCCGACATCCGACGGCACTGGGCTCGCCGGCGCGCGATAACCGACCCGCGCCGGCTGCGGTACGAGGCGTCCGCGGAGGAGTGGCTGTCCGACATGCGCCGAAGCTTGTCGGCGTCCCCCCTCCCAGACGGCTGATCTTGGTCAATGCGGATTGACCTTGTCGGCCGCCACGGCAACGCGACGGTCGCGAGACTCGTTGATGGTCTGCGGCGCCGGAACCATTCCGTCTGCGTCGTTCCGGGGGACCGGATGTACCTGGAGCTGTCGGGCGATGGGTGCGTGGTGTTGGCGTACGACGTTCGGCCCTTCCCGACGTATTGGTCAACGCATCCACGACGGACTGCCTCTCCGCGCTGGACGCCGTGCGGGCCCTTGGTGACGCCGGAGTGCCGGTGGTGAACCCACCGGACGCGGCCGAGGCCTCGGGGAACAACTTCCGCGCCGCGATCGCGCTGCGGGCGCCGGAGTACGGCACCCCGGGGTGACCCGGGTCTGTTCGGTCGCTGCCGCGCAAGAGCGCGCCGGCTGCGCTACCCGGTGGTGCTGAAGGCGCCGGACGGGTCAGAGGGCCAGGCGGTGTCGCTGGTCCGGCGTGAGGCCGATCTGCCGGCCGCCTTCGCTCGACTCCGCATGGTCTGCGGTCAGGATCCGGCCGGATGGGCGCCGCTGCTGGTACAGCAGTGCATCACCGAGTCACTGGGCCGCGACAAGCGCGTGTTGGTGGTGGGCGAGCATGCGGTCGCCTGCATGGAACGCGTGGCGCGACCAGGCGAGTGGCGCTCGAATCTCAGTCAGACGTTCGGAGGGGCGTACGAGCCTGCGCTGCGGGAACTGGCCGACCGCGTCAGTACGTGACCGCACAGGTGGGTGAGCGGCTGCCCAGCCGGTGGCGAACCAGCCGGGCAGCCCCCGGAATTCTGCTGCTACGGCCGCGGAACCTCGACCTGCGTCGGCAGCTGGTTGCGCATCTGCTCGACGCGGTTCTCCATGCGGTTGACGGCTCCCTCGTTGTTGAGGAAGGTCGTCGCACCGGCAGCCAGCGCTCCCGCCAGCAGCACGGCCAGGCCGCTCAGCACCAGCCCACCGATGGCCACGCCCTTGCCGGTGACGCCGACACGCTTGGCCATCTTGATCCCGACGAGTCCCAGGATCAGGCCGATGATCCCGAGGATCAGGCCCACGGGGGACAGGATCACGGTCAGGACGGAGAAGAGTGCCGCGACGCCGAAGACGAGCGAGAAGGCAGCCGCTGCGCTCGTCTTGGCCGACTTGACGCGCTGCTCCACCTGCGGCTCCGTGTGCTGCGCCTTGGGCGCGTGCTGCACCGGAGGTGCGGTGTGCTCGACCTGCGAGGTCGTGTGCTCCACGCGGGTCGGCGTCGTGTGCTCCACGGGGGCCGGCGTCGTGTGCTCCACGCGCAGATCGCGCTCGACGCGAAGCGGCGTCTCCGCCGTGTTCACCGATTGCGGATTGATATTGCGCGAGCCTTCGTTCGAGGACATGGTCATGGTCCTTTCCGGCGTATGCATTGGATGGGGCCCGGCCCGGGCGGTATCGACGTCGCCAGGTGGTGGGCCGAGGGATCATGCGGTCACCCTGTACGCGGGGACGAGCGGTAATCCCAGGAGAGGTTGTCCGGTGCGTTTACCGCGCAAACCGGATCATGGCCTGTCAAGTGACAATCAGGCGCGTTCTACGTCCCGGGGCCGTGGCTGCTCACCGGAGAGCGTCGCCTGCTGGACGCCTTCTGTGATCGCCATCACTTGGCCATGCCGCGCACCATGCTGCGCTACGCGATCGAGTATCCGCACGCCGAGAGATCTGTCGCCCTCGGCATATCCGCCCGGAACGGCGCGGAAGTAGCAGCTCTTGGCCTCGACGACGGATGGATCGGCGTGAGCGAGTTTCGCGCACTTCCCGCGTGACCTCCTCGACCAGGCTGGTCTGGCCGGATCCTGGGCGCCCGTCGTCTCGTCGGGCATGCCCGGCTCCCGTCGGCCGTCCCCCTCCGCCCGTCAGGCGCCGACGTAGGCCGCGAGGTGCTCGCCGGTGAGGGTAGAGCGCGCGGCGACGAGATCGGCCGGTGTGCCCTCGAAGACGATGCGGCCGCCGTCATGACCGGCACCCGGTCCTAGGTCGATGATCCAGTCGGCGTGGGCCATGACCGCCTGATGGTGCTCGACGACGATCACCGACTTGCCGTCCTCGACGAGCCGGTCGAGCAGGCCGAGCAACTGCTCGACATCCGCGAGATGCAGGCCGGTGGTGGGCTCGTCGAGGACGTAGACCTCGCCTTTCTCGCCCATGGAGGCGGCCAGCTTCAGCCGCTGCCGCTCGCCCCCCGACAGCGTGGTGAGCGGCTGGCCGAGGGTGAGATATCCGAGCCGGACGTCGCCGAGCCGGGTCAGGACGGCGTGCGCGGCGGGGGTGCGCGCCTCGCCGGCGCCCAGGAACTCTTCCGCCTCGGTCACCGACATGGCGAGCACCTCGCTGATGTTTCGGCCGCCGAGGTGGTGATCGAGCACAGCGGCGGAGAACCGCTTGCCCTGGCAGTCCTCGCACGTCGTGGCGACGCCGGCCATCATCGCCAGATCGGTGTAGATGACACCGGCGCCGTTGCAGCCGGGGCAGGCCCCGGCTGAGTCGGCGCTGAACAACGCCGGCTTGACGCCGTTGGCCTTGGCGAATGCCTTGCGGATGGGCTCGAGCAGCCCGGTGTAGGTGGCCGGGTTGCTGCGTCGCGAGCCCCGGATAGCGGCCTGATCGATGGAAACCACGCCGTCCCGCCCCGACACCGAGCCGGAGATGAGCGAACTGTTCCCGGACCCGGCTACGCCGGTGACCACCACCAGCACCCCGAGCGGGATGTCGACATCCACGTCCCGCAGATTGTGGGCGGCGGCCCCGCGCACCTGCAGCTCGCCGGACGGCGACCGCACCTGCGACTTGAGCCGGGCCCGGTCGTCCAGGTGGCGCCCGGTGAGCGTGCCGCTGGAGCGCAGTCCGTCCACGGTGCCCTCGAAGCACACCGTGCCCCCCGCCGTGCCGGCACCCGGCCCGAGGTCAACGACATGGTCGGCGATGGCGATCGCCTCCGGCTTGTGCTCCACGACGAGCACGGTGTTGCCCTTGTCGCGCAGGCGCAGCAGCAGATCGTTCATCCGGGCCATGTCGTGCGGATGCAGACCGATGGTCGGCTCGTCGAAGACGTAGGTGACGTCGGTCAGCGAGGAGCCGAAATGGCGGATCATCTTGGTGCGCTGCGCCTCGCCTCCTGACAGTGTTCCCGACGGCCGGTCGAGCGAGAGGTAGCCCAGCCCGATCTCGGACCGGGCCGGTCAGGTACCGCATCCGGCGTCGCTGAAGGGGCCAGAACGAGGAGTTCGTCCGGTCTCGAGCACGCCGCCTTGAACCGGTTCCGGCGGCACGCCCAGCCATCCGGGACGAGCTCCCGGACGCGGTCGCGGTGCTCGATGCCTTCCACGTCGTCCGGCTCGGGACGAACGTGGTCGGTCTGGTCCACCGCGTGCAGCCGGAGCCCGCGGGGAGCACCGGCGGTGTGCTGTACTTCGCGGGCCGTTCACAAGCCGCTCGCTGGTTCCCTAGGGTGGTGCGCTGGCCAGCCGGTTCCGCTTGGAGGTGGGCATGCGGTCCCAGCTCGAGCCGGGAGATGAGATCGGGGGCTACCGCCTCGAGGGTTTGTGCGGCAGCGGCGGGATGGCGGTTGTCTACCGCGCCCGGTCCATCCGCCTCGGACGTGTCGTGGCTCTCAAAGTCCTCTCGGCGGCGCTCGCGGAAGACGAAACCTTCAAGGCCCGGTTCGTGCGCGAGTCAGAACTCGCTGCTTCAGTCGAACACCCGAACGTGGTGCCCGTGTACGAGGCATCGACTTCTGGCAGCCGACTGTTCCTGGCAATGCGATTCGTCGACGGCCCTGACCTGCGCTGGCTTCTCCAGAAGCAAGGCGTGCTGCCGTTGCCGCGCGCGCTGAACATCCTGCGCCAAGCTGCCCGCGGCTTGGACGCAGCGCATCGGGCGGGGCTGATCCACCGTGACGTCAAGCCGGGAAACTTGCTTATCGCCAGCCGAAACGGCGCCGACCACGTCTACGTGACCGACTTCGGTCTCACTCGTCGCCGGGACGCGGTAACGCAGTTCACCCGCACGGGGGAGTTCATCGGAACCACCGACTACGTCGCGCCAGAGCAGATCTCCGGCGGCGCGGTAGATGCCCGAGCCGACGTCTATGGGCTCGGCTGCGTCGCATACCGAACCCTGACCGGCGTCGTCCCGTTCGAGCGCGACAGCGACATCGCGGTGCTGTACGGGCACCTGCTGCACCAGGCGCCGGCAGTAACCTCCCGCCGCCCAGATCTCCCCGCAGCGGTGGACGAGGTCTTCGCGAAGGTTCTCGCGAAACGCCCCGAAGACCGATTCCCGACGTGTTCCGCGTTCGTCGCTGCCCTGCGCGTTGCTCTCGTGCCCTCCGAGCAGCCTCGCCCGCCGGCGACAGGTGAAGCAATTCCGGTAGGGCCGCATGCACTTCCCGCCCGACGTGCGCGGCGGACATCGACCGAGACAGTAGCGGCAGCTCTCATGGCCCTTGCGCTCGCCGTGGTAGGGGTCGCATTCGTCACACGCGGCGTCGCTCCAAAAGAACTCGAATTCGCTTCGCGCGTCAGCCTGCCCTTCGCGCCAGAGGTGTACGACGGCGGGATCCAGGTGCAGCGGACCTGGTCGCTGTCCGGGAAGAATGGCGAGCACGTCGAGGGCGTCCTGCGCGTGTCGGCGCGAGGGCGGGCCGTCGCGGTGTACGAGGTTCTTCCCGGCGCCATGGCGCTGCGCGGTTCCCCCGACGCCGTCGACGCCACGACGAGCACTGATGCGCGCGTCCCCGGGTTCCGCGTCTCGACCAGCGCGCTGGCGACAACCGTGAGGTACCGGATGGCGGTGCCGCCCGGGACGGTCAGCGTCGAGCGGCTCCAGCATTGGGCGCGGGCGCAGGCGCGCGACGCCGCCCAGTGGCGACAACGGGTAGGAGCACCCGTGCCTCGGACGGTCACCTTCATTGCGGTGGCTCCGGCCCACATGCAACTGCGCGAGCGCGGGGTGCCGCACCGGCTCGTGGTCAAGGGTCGATTCAGTGACGGCACGACGGCGAACGCGACGGCGTTGAGTCCAGCGCGCTTCGAGTCGACAGACGCGGCAGCCTTCGATGTCGACGCGAACGGCGTCGTCACTCCACTCCGCGCCGGCGAGAGCACCGTGATGGTTCGCCTCGGACCGCTGTCGACGATTGCCCGGGTGAACGTCCAGCCGTCGAGGACGGGCTGAAGCATGGGACCAGTTCGTATGGCCATCGCTCTGCGTGACCGTGCGAACCGGTCGCGTAGTTCGGCTGACAGTGCCTCTGCAGCGTGTCAGGGTGGCCCGTCTGCAAGAGCGCGTCACGCGTTCGGCCGCTTGCCTGCGAGGGGGTTATATGTTCGCCAGCCTGGCCAGCGGCCGCATCATCGGCGGGTACCGCGTAGAGGCCATGGTGTCGGCGAGCGCGACGAGCGCCGTCTACCGCGCCCGGGATGTGCACTTGGAGCGCGAGGTCGCCCTCGAGGTGTTCGCAGACGACTTCACAGACAGCGCGACCTTCCGTGACCGCTTCCTGCATGCCTCACAACTCGTCGCCTCGCTCGACCACCCGCACGTTGTGCCGATCTACGACGCCGGCGTCTTCGAAGAGGTGCTGTACGTCGCGATGCGACTGATTTCGGGCCCAACCCTCGCCGAGGTCATCGCCGGTACGAGGGGGCTTGCTCCGGCACGCGTCGTCGCGGTGCTCGCGCAGATCGCCGACGCGCTCGACGCGGCGCACCAGGTGGGCTTGCCTCACCGCGACCTCCGTCCGGAGAACATTCTGCTGTCCGGGGACGGCGGCGACCACGACCACGTCTACGTGACCGGCTTCGGCCTAACCAAGCGGGCGGCGTCGCTGAGCGGCGTGGCGACGATCCGCGGCTACTTCGGCCCGGTGGCGTACCTGGCGCCGGAACAGATTGACGGGCAACCGGTCACGGACGCTACGGACGTGTATGCGCTCGGTTGCGTGCTGTTCGAGGCCTTGGCCGGCAGACCGCCGTACGACGGTGACGACACGGAGGTGCTCCGTGGGCATCTCGCCGCGCCGGTGCCGTCACTCGCCGCGGCCCGGCTCGGACTGCCGGCGGCGATCGACACGGTCATCGCCCGCGCACTCGCGAAGCGACCCGAGAACCGTTATGGCTCATGCAGTGAGTTGATCGAAGCTGCGGCCACCGCCCTTGGTCTGGCGCGGAACAGCCCGGGAGGACGAGACGGTGTGCCTGTGCCTGTGCCTGTGCCCGTGCCTGTGCCCGTGCCTGCACCGCGACGGCCGGGCCCCGACGACCGCGCGATCCACGACGACGCGACGCGGATCTCGGCCCAGCTCCCGTCGTCCGTCGCCGCGCCGGAAGTCGTGCTGGCCGCCGCTGGATCGGATATGGGGCATCGCCGGTCCGCGGTGTCGCGCGTCGCGCGGGTAAGCACACGTGCACGCGCGGCCGCCGCCACGCTCCTCGCCTGCCTCGTCGTCGCCGGTGCGACCGTGATCCTCACCGGTGGAGGATCGGCGACGACCCCGGCGCGGGTCGTTCTCCCGTTCGCCGTCGAGTCCTACCCCGATCGGGGGATCGACGTCTCTCGCACCTGGGTGCTCGACGGGGCGAACGGTGACCGGCTTCACGGGGAGCTGCTCGTGACCTCGCACGCCAAGTCCGCGGCCACATTCGAGGAGGTACTGCCCAAGGGGATGGTCGACGCGGCCAGCAAGGTGGACTTCGATCCGGCTCCGACGAGGGTCGTCCGCGAGGACCCGGTGGTCGCGTACACAGTGGAGCGACCAGGCTCTCAGGTGTTCAGCTACGACATTCCCGTCTCTCCCGGCCCGGTGACGATGAAGCGCCTGTCCGATTGGGCGACCGCGCAACAGCGGGAGGCGAAGGCCTTCTACGGGTCGACGAAGGCGAAGCCGCCGGTCACGCTCACGCGCCTGGCGCTGCATCCGTCGGCGATGTCACTGATCGCCGCAGGAGCGCCGCACCGCCTCGGACTCGCCGGAACCATGTCGGACGGGTCCCGCGCCGACGCGGCGACGCTCGACCCGGCAGCCTTCACGTCCCGCCACCCGAGGGTTGCCAGCGTCGACGGCAGCGGGACGGTCTACGGCGTGAGCAGCGGCCGGACCCTAGTGAGCGTCCACCTCGGAGCCCTGTCCGCAACGTCGGTGATCGACGTTGCCGCCCCGGCGGGCCGCACCAGGGCGGCGCACAGTCCTACGCCGACTGGGACGAGCGCGGCGACATCGCAGTCTTCGGCTCCGGCGAACCCCGCCCAGACGACGCCTGCCCGTATCAACTCGCCCGCGCCGGCAGCCACTTCGGACCCGCCGCCGACCAACAGCGATACGGAACCGACTACCACCCCGGACTCGCCCACCCCGACCGGTCCGTCGGTGCCGCAGACGGAGCCGCCGACCGAGACAACGCCGCCGACCGAGACAACGCCGCCGACCGAGACGGAGACGCCGTCGCCACCGACGGAAGACCCGGGGACTCTGCCCGACGATCCGGCGACCGCGACCGCGACCGCGACCGCGACCGACAACGCCAGTGCGCCAGCGGCGGGACCGACGCCGACCGGCCAGGTCGCCGACTAGCTACGAGCGCAGTACGACGAAACTACATTCGGCGCTCTTGACGGACGGGGAAGCAACGATGACCAACATCGAGGCCGTGCCGCGCCAACCTGGTGGGGTCGAACGCCTGGCCGTCCGGATTGGCGACGGTGCGTGGGTGGCCGACCCTGGGCGCGACTTCGTCATCGGCCGCGGTGCTGATGCCGACGCGGTTGTCACCGGCGCCGACGTCTCTCGCCGCCACGCGGTGTTGCACCACACGAATTGCGGATGGGAGCTCCGCGACGACAGCGCGAACGGCACGTACTGGAACGATTCTCGCGTCGCGACGCTCTCGATTCCCGAACAGCGCGTGGTCCGGCTCGGCAGGCTGGGTCCGCAGGTGGAGCTGTGTCCGGTCCCCTTCGGGGGCCGCCCCTCGACCGGCGATGCGCCGTCGGCCGTTCACACGCTAAGACAGCGCTCGCTGCGCATTGGTCGCGCACTGGACAACGACGTCGTCGTCGAGGACCTGCTGGTCTCGCGACATCACGCAATGCTCGCTCGCGACGAGGGTGCGGGGGGCAACTGGACCGTTACGGATCTCGGGAGCGACAACGGCACTTTCGTCAACGGGCGCCAAATCCACTCGTCAAGCCCGCTGCAGTCGCGCGACGTTCTGTCGGTCGGATCCCGGCAGTTTCGCCTCGCCGTAGACCGGCTCGAGGAATACGTCGACACCGGGGACGGCTGGTTCGCGGCTGACCACCTGAACGTCACCATCGAGGGACGCCGCCTGCTCGAGGACGTTTCCTTCGACATTGAGGGCCGCACGCTCCTCGGAATCGTCGGCCCGAGCGGAGCCGGCAAGTCGACACTGCTGAACGCCCTGACGGGGCTTCGCCCCGCCGAAGCGGGATCGGTCAACTACGCCGGACGGGACCTCTACTCCCACTACGACGAACTGCGCAACCGGATGGGCTTCGTGCCGCAGCAGGATGTCCTGCACCCGCAGCTCACCGTTCGTCGAGCGCTTCAGTACGCCGCGGAGCTGAGGTTTCCACGGGACGTGTCGGCTGAAGAGCAGGCTCGGCGGATCGACGAGGTGCTTGACGAGTTGTCGCTCAGCCAGCATGCCGAGCAACGGATCTCCACGCTGTCCGGCGGTCAACGCAAGCGTACGAGCATGGCGTTGGAGTTGCTGACGAAGCCGTCGCTGCTGTTTCTCGACGAGCCGACTTCTGGCCTCGACCCCGGGCTTGATCGTTCCGTCATGTCGACCCTGCGGCAGCTTGCCGACGGTGGACGAACTGTCGTGGTCGTCACGCACAACGTCGCAAACCTCGGGGTCTGCGACTACGTACTCGTGCTCGCGCCCGGGGGGCGGGTGGCGTTCTTCGGTCGACCCGAGGACGCGCGGGCGTACTTTGGTGTAAGCCACTTCGCCGACGTCTTCGAGCGCATCGAGGCCGACCCCCGCGCCGACTGGCCCGAACGCTTCCTGCGGTCGTCCTACGCACGGCCGGCTGCGGTACGACCGTCGGCCGCTGTCGGCGACGCCCTACCAGCAACGGGCACGGCACCGGAGCGACGGCGGGGAGTGTGGTCGCAGTTCTCCACACTGTCGCGCCGGTACCTGCGTGTCATCTCCGCGGACGCGCAGTACGTGGGCTTCCTGGCGGCACTGCCGCTGGCGCTCAGCCTTCTCGCGCACGCCGTCCCCGCAGACGCCGGCCTGTCGCTCAAGCAGTCGCAGCAGCTGGGGGACCAGCGGCCGCAACTGCTGCTCGTGCTGATCCTCGGCGCCTGCCTGATGGGGACGGCCGCGTCCCTTCGTGAGTTCGTCAAGGAACGCGACATCTACCAGCGAGAGCGAGGAATCGGGCTGTCGTCGGGCGCGTACGTGGCGTCCAAGCTGGTCGTGCTCGCCGGCGTCGTGTCGGTGCAGGCCGTCGTCCTCGCCGTCCTCGGCACAGCCGGGAGAGCAGCACCCGATCATGCAGTCGCGCTGCCGAACGCTCGGCTGGAAGTCGTCGTCGCCGTGCTGGCAGTCGCGGTCACGTCCATGCTCATCGGTCTGTTGGTGTCGGCGCTGGTTGCGAACGCGGACCGGACGATGCCACTACTGGTGCTCGTCGTGATGGCGCAGCTCGTGCTCAGCGGCGGTTTCGTGCCGGTCGCCGGCAGGATGATCCTCGAGCAACTCGCCTGGTTCGCCCCAGCGCGGTGGTCCTTCGCGGCCGCCGCCTCGACATCTGAACTCGCCGCGCTGCCAGGATCGGCGGACGAGGACGCCCGGTGGCAGCACAGCGCCGGCGTGTGGGCGAGCGATCTCGCGATGCTGCTCGTGCTGAGCACGGTGCTCGCGGGGCTCGTCATCGGCGCGCTCCGGAACGGCGAACTGCGCCGCCGTTGAGAGCGGCAGTGTCACGGCTGCGGCGATGAAGGCCTGATGCCCCGCCACAGAAGCCCAGCGAGTAAACGGGTGCGCCGCCAGGGACTCGAACCCCGAACCCGCGGATTAAGAGTCCGCTGCTCTGCCAGTTGAGCTAGCGGCGCGTGCCGCGAATGCTAGCAGTCAGGCGTCGGAGGCTGGCCGGTCGGGACCCCGGAAGCGTCGCCAAACGGTCCGAGGCGCGCCGGCCCCAGGGGCAACTGCCGGAGACTGGACGACATGGTCGTTCGGGAGCTCACCAGCCGCTGGGACCGGGTGACCGGGGCGGATTGGCCGCCGGAGGAGTCCGCCCGCCTGGGGAAGGACTTACTGCGGCGCTACGCCGAGCCGCATCGCCGCTACCACGACCAGCGGCACCTGTTGGCCGTGCTGCGAGCGCTCGACGAGCTGGGAGGCGATGTCGGCGTGCCGGTGACGACAACGCTCGCCGCCTGGTTTCACGACGCGGTGTATGAACCGGCGCGGGACGACAACGAGGAGGCCAGCGCCCGGTTGGCCGAGATGCGGTTGCCCGCCCTCGGTGCTCCAGCGGACGACGTCGTCGAGGTGGCGCGACTGGTCCGGTTGACCGCCGGCCACGTGGCCTCGCCCGGTGATCCGGGTGAGGTGCTGCTCGATGCTGATCTCGCCGTGCTTGGCGGCAGCCGCGGCGAGTACGACGCCTACGCCGCCGCCGTCCGGAAGGAGTACCGGCACGTGCCCGACGCCGCCTTCCGGGCCGGCCGGCTCGCCGTCCTGCTGTCGCTTCGCGACCGGCCGTTCCTGTACGCCACAGCAACCGGCCGGCGGCGGTGGGAGAGTGCCGCCCGCTCCAACCTCGACCGGGAGATCACCGCACTGTCGCGACCGGCGTGACGTCAGCGGCGCTTGGGCCGCCGCAGGCCGGCCGCGGTCAGCCGGGAAATCAGCTCCCGCGTGCCCACCGGCTCCGCCCCTAGCTCGATGGCCCGTTCCCGCAGCTCCGTCGGGACGTCGTAGTGGTCACCCTGGAACGCGCGCTGCGGAATGCCCAGGGCGGCCGCAAAGTCGTGAAGCTCGTCGTAGCCGGTGTCGCTCACCAGATGCGCCCACAGCCGGTCGCGCCAGGGCCACATTGCCGGATCCACCAGGATCGCCACGCCTCACGCCCCGCCCAACCAGCGCACCGCCGCCTCCCGCATCGCCACCGGCACGGTGTGCCTGCCGTCGAACTCGGTGTACGTGACGTCGTAGCCGCCGGAACGTAAGGCCGGTACCAAAACCCTGCTGCACCGGTTGATGGGCAGCACCTCGTCGCCCTTCCCGTGACTGACGAAGATGCGGGGGTTTCCCTCCGTCGGCCCGGGGGCGCAGAAACCCGGGCTGAAGGCGACGATGGAGGAGAACAGATCGCCGTTGGTCAACCCGACCGACAACGCATACGAAGCGCCGTCCGAAAAACCGGCGATAGCGATTCGCCCGTGTTGGACAGGGACCCTGTCGAACACGTGGGTCAGCGCCTCGTCGATCGCCGCCACGTCGGCGCCGAAGCCTCCGGTGAGCACGTCCCAGGTGCGACCGTGCGAGGCCATGGCCAGCAGGAGGAGTCCGTGCTCGTCAGCCTGCTCGCGCAGCAGGTCAAGGCTGCCGCCGGCGGTGCCGCCCGCGCCGTGCAGCAGCACCACCAGGGGACGGTCGGAGCCCGGCGCGCCAGCCTCCGGAACGTACAGCGCGGCGTCCCGGTCGGGCCGCACGCCGAGCCGGTAGAGCCCCGGAGACGGGAGCTGCCCCTCGGGTGCGGCCCCCGGCCGAGCGCGGAGCCGTCCTGCATCAGCGTGTTTGCGGTACATGTCCCCGTTCTTCCGCGCCGGCATCGCCCGCAACCTCGCCCGTACCTTCCGGTGAGGGTTGTGGGGGAGGGGTGCCACGCCGCACGCCGGGGAAGGCCCTCCGCAACACGTCGCAAGCACCGCTGAGGAGACCCCATGAGCGAACAGCGCATCGACGACAGCGCCGCCGCAGCCAGCGCCGTCGACGCCGACCCCACCGAGGGTCAAGGTCTGCAGAACGCTGCCGCCCACCCCGGCGGCCTGCTGGGCGGTATGGCCGGGAACACATCGGACGCCGCCGTTCCGCATGACGAGGACCGGCAGGCCACCGGCGGCGGTGACACCCCAGCCACCGAAGGGTTCCGCTCCGTAGCCGAGACGGTCGAGCGGGCTCCGGACCAGCCGGGCGCATGACGCTCGCCGGCTGAGGCCAATGTCTCAGTCGCCCTTGACGTTGACGATCTGACGCAGGGTGTGCCGGATCTTCACCAGATCCTGCGCGTCAGCCATGACCTGGTCGATGTCCTTGTACGCCTGCGGGTGCTCGTCGACGAAGGCGGCCGTGTCCCGGTACTCGATGCCCGCCATGGCCGAGCGCAAGTCCTGCTGGGAGAACCGCTTGCGTGCGGCATTCCGGGAGAAGTTCCGACCCGCGCCGTGCGGTGAGGAGTTCAGTGACAGCGGATTTCCCCGGCCGGTGACCACGTAGCTCGCCGTGCCCATCGACCCCGGAATCAGGCCGGGCGTCCCCGCGGAGGCGGCGATCGCGCCCTTGCGCGACAGCCACACGTCCTTGTCGAAGTGGCGTTCCCGCTGGGTGAAGTTGTGGTGGCAGTTGATCCGCTCCCGCTCGACCACATCGCGTCCGCACCACGGCTCGAAGCAGGCCACGACCCGGTCCATCATCTCCTCGCGGTTGAGCAGCGCGAAGTGCTGCGCCCACCGCAGATCCCGGATGTAGGTCTCGAACGTCTCGGTGCCTTCGGTCAGGTAGGCGAGATCCTGGTCCGGCAGCTTGATGCCGTCGCGCTCCATCTCCCGCTGCGCCACACCGATGTGGTGCTGCGCCAACTTGTTGCCAACGCCCCGCGAGCCCGAGTGCAGGAACAGCCACACCGCGTTGGTCTCGTCCACCGTGACTTCGATGAAGTGGTTGCCTGATCCGAGGGAGCCCAGCTGCAGCGGCCAGTTGCCCGCGATGGACGTGGCGGCGGCAGCGCCCGGCATGGCCCGCAGCTCCTCGACCCGCGGAGCGGCCGTGGCGGAGATCTTCCGGTTGTACTTGCCGGCGCTAAGCGGAACGGCGTCCTCGATGGCGCGCCGCAGCTTGGACCGATCGAGGCCGTCGATCTCGGACAGCTGCATGCCCACCGAGACGGCCACCATTCCGCAGCCGATGTCGACGCCCACCGCCGCCGGCATGACGGCGCCTAGCGTCGGGATCACCGAGCCGACGGTGGCGCCCTTGCCGAGGTGGGCGTCCGGCATCAGAGCCAGGTGCGGGTAGATGAAGGGCATCTCGCTGGTGCGCCGGGCCTGCTCGAGCGTGTTGGGTTCCAGGATCGAGGCCCAGTTGAGCAGCCGGTCGCTCAGCTTCTGCACGGTGGTGCCTCCAGGGAAGGACAGCTGCCGAAAAGTTCCTCCGTCAGGGTGCCCCATCGCTGCAAGCGAATTGCGCCCCGGCGGCGCAGACCTGCGGTAGGTCGGCCCGCGAGAGCGGTCTCCGGACGTCAGAAAGGCGGTGTTCCCCGTAAGGAACACCGCCACTGACTCGCGACCATGGGGTGAGCGACGGGGCTCGAACCCGCGACAACCGGGATCACAACCCGGTGCTCTACCAACTGAGCTACGCCCACCATTCGCGCCGAGCCGGCGCCGCAGGAAGTGTAGCGGGGCCGGCTCGGGCAGGCCGGTGTCAGTCCGGAACCACCGCTTCCGGCGGTGCCGCCGGGGCGCGGCCGGCGGCGGCGCGTGCCGCCGCGATGTCCGGGCCCGGCTGCTCGACGAAGATGGTGGCGCGGTAGTAGCGCAGCTCCTCGATGCTCTCGGTGATGTCCGCCAGCGCCCGGTGCCCGCCGGCCTTCGCCGGAGCGCTGTAGTAGACGCGGGGGTACCACCGCTTGGCCAGCTCCTTGATGCTGGACACGTCGATCATGCGGTAGTGCAGCCAGTCGTCCAGGACGGGCATGTCGCGCGCCAGGAACCCGCGGTCGGTGGCGATCGAATTGCCGCACAGCGGCGCCTTACGGCGCTCCGGGACGAACTGCTTGATGTAGGCCAGAACCTGCTCCTGTGCATCCGCTAGCCCCAGCGAGGACTCGCGGATGGCGTCCAGCAGGCCGGAGGACGTGTGCATGTCGCGCACCACCTCCTTCATGCTCTCGAGCGTGTCGGCGGGTGCGGACAACACCAGGTCGATGCCCGGATCGAGGATGTTGAGCTCTGAGTCGGTGATCAACACGGCGACCTCGACCAGAGCGTCGCGCTCCAGTTCGAGGCCGGTCATCTCGCAGTCGATCCACACCAGTCGGTCGATCATTGGGTCACTGTACGTGTCGGACTTACGGAGCACCGAGTCGTGCAAATGCCGGGCGAGATCGTCCTAAGCTCGCAGGGTCACACCGTGAGGAGCTGTCACTGTGCCAGTCCCCGAGATCAACTCCGCGTACCTGCAGGACACGATGCTGGCCCTGCTGCGCACCCCCAGCCCGTCGGGGCGTACCGACGCGGTCATGCAGCTGGTCGGCGACTCCGTCACCGCCCTCGGGCTGCGAACCCGGGTGACCCGCCGCGGCCTGCTGCGGGCGACGCTGCCGGGCCGGCGCCGGGGAGTCAGCCGGGCCATCGTCGTCCACGCCGACACGATCGGCTGCATGGTCAAGCAGGTGAAGCCGAATGGCCGCCTCGAGGTCGTCCCCGTCGGCACGCACAGCGCGCGCTTCGCCGAGGGATCACAGGTGACGATCTTCCCGGACGAGGTGTCGACGTACTACACCGGAACGGTGCTGCCGCTAATGGCCAGCGGGCACACGTACGGCGACGACGTGGACACCCAGGGGGTCGGCTGGCCGATGGTCGAGGTACGCATCGATGAGCCGGTGGAGTCCGACGCCGACGTGCGCGACCTGGGCATTCAGGTGGGCGACTTCGTGGCCCTGGACGCGGCGCCGCAGGTGACCCGTGGCGGCTACGTCAAGGCCCGGCATTTGGACGACAAGGCCGGAGTCGCCGCCTGCCTGGCCGCAGTCAAGGCAGTGGTGGACGCCGGGCAGCAGGCCGCGGTGGACACCCACCTGCTGGTCACCATCGGAGAGGAGGTGGGGTACGGCGCGACGCACGGCCTGGACGACACGGTCGCGGAGTTGCTCGCCGTCGACAACGCGGTGGTGGCCCCTGGTCAGCAGTCGAGTGAGTTCGCCGCCAACATCGGCATGATGGACTCGACCGGTCCCTTCGACTACCACCTCACCCGCCGGTTGATAGCCCTGTGCGACGACCATGGCATTCCGGTCCGCCGGGACGTCTACCGGCACTACCGCAGCGACGCCGCTCCGGCCGTCGAATCGGGCCTGGAGTGCCGCACCGCGCTGGTCGGTTTCGGGGTGGACGCCAGTCACGGCCACGAACGCGCGCACCTGGACGGGATCCGCCGCGTGGCGGAACTGCTGGCGCTGTACATCACCTCCGATCTGACGTTCGCCGAGTGGGACGTGCGGGCCGAGGGCGAGCTGCGCGATTTCCCCAGCGTCTCGGTGCAGCCGGCCGAACCCGAGCCGGAGGTCAACCCCGTCCGGGAAGGGTGAGCAGCCAGGCAGCCCGGGCGGCACAGCAGCCGGGTGCCCGCTCAGTTGACCGCCGGAGCGGCCTGCTCGGGCGAAGCCCGACGTGCCGTCCGGCGCGCCGCATGTCGCTGACGCTCCCGCTGCGGGTCGGGCAGAGGCACCGCGGCCAGCAGCGCCCGGGTGTACTCGTGTTCGGGGGAGTTGTAGACCTGGTCGCTCGGTCCGATCTCCACCAGCTGTCCTCGCTGCATCACGGCCACCCGGCCGCTCACGTGGCGCACGGCGGCGAGGTCGTGAGCGATGAACAGGTACGTCAGCTCCAATTCGCGCTGCAGCCGCAGCAACAGGTTCATGATCTGCGCCTGCACGGACACGTCCAGGCTGGCGATCGGCTCGTCGAGGATGATCAGATCGGGCTCGACGGCCAAGGCCCGGGCGATGCCGACCCGTTGCCGCTGGCCGCCGGAGAGCTGGTGCGGGTACCGCTCCGCGAACGTTGCGTTCAGCCCGACCAGCTCCAGCAACTCGCGCACCCGCCGGGCGCGCTCGGAGCGACCGGCGTGCAGGGAGTGGATCTCCAACGGCTCCTCGACGCTCGCCCCCACCGAGCGACGCGGGTTGAGCGAGGCGTACGGATCCTGGAACACCATCGCCATCCGCCGGCGCAGCGGCCGCAATTCCCGCCGTCCGACCGCGGTGACGTCGGCGCCGTCGAACAGCACGCGGCCGCCGGTAGCCTTGATCAGGCGCAGGATAGCCAGCCCGGTCGTGGACTTGCCCGATCCGGACTCCCCGACGAGCCCCAGCGTCTCACCGCGGGCGACGTCAAAGCTCACGCCGTCCACCGCCTTGGCCCAGCCGTCATCACCCCGTCCGGCTCCCCGCACCCGGAACCAGACCCGCAGGTCGTCGACGCGAAGCAGCGGGTCGCTCATGTCGCCGCCTCGATGACGGCCGGCTTCGCCTCGTAGAACGCGCGGACGCGGTGCCCGCCGCCGATGTCCCGCAGCGGCGGATGCTCGGTGGCGCACCTCGCGTCGTCGCGCTGCGGGCACCGCGGGTAGAACGCGCACCCGGGCGGCAGGCTCAGCGGGTCCGGAGGTCCACCCCGGATCGCCACCAGCTCCGCACCGGGCGCGGTCGCCGACGGCAGGGAGCCCAGCAGCCCCACGGTGTACGGATGGGTCGGCTGCCGGTACAACTCGTCGACGGCAGCATCCTCGACCACCTGCCCGGCGTACATCACGAGCACCCGGTCGGCGATGCCGGCGACCACGCCGAGGTCGTGGGTGATCCACACCACCGCCGTGCCGAGCTCCTCCTGCAGATCGGTCACCAAGTCCACGATCTGCGCCTGCGTGGTGACGTCCAGCGCCGTGGTCGGTTCGTCGGCGATCAGCACCTTGGGCCGGGCGGCCAGGCCGATGGCGATCATGATCCGCTGACGCTGACCACCCGAGAACCGGTGCGGATGGTCGTCGACCCGGCGGGCCGGATCCGGAATTCCCACCAGCTCCAGCAGTTCGATGGCCCGCTTTTTCGCCGCCGCCCCCTGCAGCCCGAGGTGCAGCTCGAGACTCTCGGTGATCTGGCGGCCGACCGTGAGCACGGGGTTGAGGGCTGTCATGGGGTCCTGGAAGACCATGCCGATGCCCCCGCCGCGCACTCGGCGCAGCTCCTCGGGGGAGGCCTGGAGCAGGTCCCGGCCGTCGAACCACGCCCGTCCGCCGATCCGGGCCGGCGGCTGCGGTACCAATCCGGTGAGGGCGAGCGTGCCGACGCTCTTGCCGCTGCCGGACTCACCGACGATCGCGAGCGTCTCGCCGGCGGCGACCTCCCACGACACGCCGTTGACCACGGAGGCGATTCCGCGCCGGGTGGCGAAACGGACAGTGAGGTCGCGCACGGCGAGGATGGGCTCGGTCATGCGCGGACACCTCGGGCCTCGATGGCGGACCGCTGCCGGGGGTCGAGGGCGTCCCGCAGCGCATCGCCCACCAGGTTGAACGAGAGCACGGTCACGAAGATGGCCAGGCCGGGGAACACGCCCATCCACCACGCCTGCTGGATGAACCCGCGCCCCTCGAACAGCATGCGGCCCCAGGACGGGTCGGGGGGCTGCACCCCGAGCCCCAGGAACGACAGTGCGGCCTCCGACAGGATTGCGAACGCCAGGCTCAGCGACGTCTGGACGATGATCGGCGCCGTCACGTTGGGAAGGATGTGCCGGACCAGTAGCCGCAGGTCGCTGGCGCCGAGTGATCGGGCGGCCCGGACGAACACCTCCTCGCGCACGCTGAGCACGCTGGCCCTGGTGATCCGGGCCAGGATCGGCGTGTAGACGATGCCGATCGCGATCATGGCGTTGGTGGCTCCGGGCCCCAGGACCGCGACGATCGCAATGGCCAGCAGGATCGCCGGAAAGGCGAACAGCATGTCCATCACCCGCATGATCACGTCGTCGACCCACCGGCCGTAGAAGCCGGCGAGCAAGCCAAGCGTCACGCCGGCGACGAGCGAGATTCCCACGGCCACCAGGCCTACCTGCACCGACACCCGGGACGCGGCCAGGATGCGGCTGAACACGTCCCGGCCCAGCTCGTCGGTGCCGAAGATGTGTCCCGCCCCCGGCGGCTGCAGCCGCTCGGAGACGTTGACCTGGTTCGGGGACTGCGGCGCCAGTGCGCCGCCGAAGATCGCCGCCAGCACGAGCAGGCCCAGAACGATGAGGGCGACAAGGGCGAGCCGGTTGGCGGTGAGCGCCCGCAGAATCGCCCGGAACTGCCGTTCGGGTGGGGGCGCTTCGTCGGCCGCCGGCGCGGCGGGGGGGCTGCCCTGGGGCAGGGATGCCTGGGTCATCGGTTGTCGGTCATCGGTAGCTGATCCTCGGGTCGAGGGCCGCATACAACAGGTCGACGATCAGATTCACCAGCAGGAACATTGCGGCGAACAGCAGCACCGACCCCTGCATCACCGGATAGTCGCGGGCGAGCACGGCATCCAGCGTCAACCGGCCGAGCCCGGGCCAAGCGAAGATCACCTCGATGACGATGACGCCACCCAGCAGGGAGGCCAGCTGGACGCCGGTCACGGTGACGATGGGCACCAGGGCGTTGCGCAGGACGTGGCGGCGCACGACCACCCCCTCGCTCAGTCCCTTCGAGCGGGCGGTGCGGGTGTAGTCCTGACCCAGCGACTCCAGCACGGCCGAACGCACGAAGCGGGTCAGGATGGAGCCGCTGACCAGCCCGATCGTGAGCGCCGGCAAGGTGACGTGGTGCAGCCAGCCGATCGGGTCGCCGAGGGGGGATTCGTACCCCGACGCCGGAAACCAGCCGAGCGCGCCGGCAAACAACAGGATGAACAGGATGGCCATCCAGAAGTCCGGCAGGGACACGCCGACCTGGCTCACGACCGTCGCCGCGCGGTCGGTGCGCGAGCCCTGTCGCACCGCCGAGACGACCCCCAGCGGTACGGCGATCACCAACGCCACGACCAGGGCCGCGATCGCCAGTGTCAGCGTGGCGGGCAGCCGCTCGAACAGGATCACCGTCACCGGTTCGCCGCTGCGGAAGCTGACGCCAAGATCACCGGTCAGTGCGTTGCCCAGATAGCTCACGTACTGCTGGAGCAGCGGCTTGTCGAAGCCCGCCCGCTCCCGCAGGGCCGCGTACGTCTCCGGGTCGAAGCTCGTGCCCAGCGAACGCCGGATGGGATCGCCCTGGACCAGGTGGACCAGGGCGAACACCACCACGGTGACGCCGAGCAGGACGACGGCCGCCTGCGCGACCCGGTTGAGCAGGTAGCGGATCACGCTACTGCTCCAGCGAGACGTCCTTGAAGCGGATGGCTCGGTCGGGCCGTGCCTCGTAGTTCTTGACCGCGTTCGTCCACGCCTGGACCACATCAGGGTTGTACAGGTAGACGTAGCTGGCGTCGTCGGCGATCATCTCCGCCGCGTCGCTGTAGATTTCCTGACGCCGCTCGTTGTCGAGCTCGCGGCGTCCGGCGTCCAGCAGCCTGTCGACTTCCGGGTTGGCGTACTTCTGGAAGTTGAACGTGCCCTTGCTGTGGTGCTGGGCGTAGTAGAAGTCGTCCGGATCGATGTTGCCCAGCCAGCCCAGCATGAAGATGTCGAAGTTGCCCTTGCCCTGCTCGTCCAGCCAGGCGGCGAAGTCGAGCGTGCGAATCTTGGTGTTGACGCCGATGTCCTTGAACTGGCTGGACAGCACCTGGGCGGCCTGGACGGTCTCCGGGAACTCGTTGGTCACCATCAGGTCGACCGTCAGGTTGCGAACGCCCGCCTCGGACAGCAGCTCCTTGGCCCGGTCGGTGTCCCGCTCGTACGGCTCGTGATTGATGTGGAACGCGTGGGTGTCCGGAATCGCCGTCTGGTTCTCCGTGGCCAGCCCGAACTTCGCCGCCTCCACCACGTCCCCGCGATTCACCGCGTAGGCCAGGGCCTGGCGCACCTTGGGGTTGTCGAACGGCTTGCGGCGCTGGTTGGCGGCGAAGTACCAGTAGTCGTTGCTGGGCTCGCGTCCCACCTGGATCTCGTCGTTGCCTTCCAGCGACTCCACCTGCTGCGGCGGAATGTTGTCCGTCCACTGCACGTCGCCGCCCTGCAGGTTCGTCAGCGCAGCGGTGGGCTCGGCGATGAAGCGGAACGTGACGCCGTCCAGGCGCGCCTTCTTGCCCCAGTACTTGTCGTTGCGGGCCAACTGGATCGAGTCGCCGGAACGGAAGCTCTGCAGCTGGAACGGGCCCGTGCCGTTGGTCTGGCGGGCGAGGTTGGTGGTCTTGGCGGACTCCTGGTCGAGGATCGCCATGCCCTTGAAGCCGCCGATCTGGCTGAGCAGGTTCGGGGCCGGACGGTTGAGCGTGATGACCACGGTGTCGTCGCCTTGGGCCGCCACGTCCTTGACGGCCTCGAAGCGGTAGGCGTTCGCGAGCTTCTCGCCGGTGATGCGCTTGTAGGAGTACACGACGTCGGCCGCCGTGAAGGGATTGCCGTTGTGGAACCGGACTCCCTCGCGCAGCGTGAACGTCCACGTCAGGCCGTCCTCGGAGGTCTGCCACTTCGAGGCCAGCGCCGGCTCCATCTCCAGCTCCTGGTTGGGCTGCACCAGGGTGTCGTAGACGTTCTCCAGCACCTGGAAGCTCGGGTACGCCGTGGTCTTGTGGGGGTCGAGCTGGTCCGGCTCGCCGCTGAGCGCGGCCACCAGCGTTCCCCCCTGGCCCCCCTCGCCGCCCGACCCGGCGTTGTTGTTGCCCACATTCACGCCTTCACCGCCGCCCGTGCAGCCGGTGAGGGCCAGGGCCAGGGCCGCAAGGCCGCCGATGAACCGTCGTTGCGACATGGGGTTCCTCCCCGAACGTGTGTGCCGGTTAAGGGGTGCAGGGCGCGCACCTGCCCGGAATGTCCGGCATCTACCCCTTCGCCCCGCTTGACACTCCGCACCCGTGCTCACAAAGCGATCACAGGCGAACTCGATCACTTGGCGGCGCGTTCCGAGTCGGCATCCCCGACGAAGACGTCGGAGCCGTTGCTGGCTGGGTACAGCACGCCCGCATGACCTGGCAGGCGGGGCCCTGTCGCCCGAGGCGGCGCGGTTGGCAGCAACAGGGCGCGCCCGGCAGGACTCGAACCTGCGACCATGGACTTAGAAGATCCCTGCTCTGTCCACTGAGCTACGGGCGCCCGCGGAAGCCGGAGCCCCGCGTCGGCCAGTCTAGGGCGACGCTGCCGCGACGCCGGGCTCGCTGCGTGCCCGATCAGGCCGGGTAGGTCGCCGACCGTCCTGCTGGTCCGGGAAGCGCGGACCTGGCCGCCTCCGGGTGTCCTTCGGTCTCGTCGCGCAGCAGCAGCCACAGGTCGTCGGCCGGCATGGGGCGCCCGATGTGGTAGCCCTGCAGCACGTCACAGCCCATGGCCGTGAGAGCTTTCGCGAGCTGCTCGGTCTCCACGCCCTCCGCGACGACCCGCAGGCCCATCGCGTGAGCCAGGTCGATGGTCGCCCGCACGATGGCGTGATCGTTGTCGGACGTCAGCATGTTCTGCACGAAGGACCTGTCGATCTTCAGCTCGTTCACGGCGACCTGCTGCAACATCGACAACGACGAGTATCCGGTGCCGAAGTCGTCGACCGACAGCTCGAGCCCCAGGCCGCGCAGGCCGGCCAGCACGTCCGCGGCGATATCGATCTCCCGCATCATCGTGGTCTCGGTGATCTCCAGCACCAGCCGGGACGCCGGCAGCCCGTGGTGCTCCAGAATTCTGGCGACATCGGCCGGCAACCGGCGATCGAGCAGGTTGCGCGCCGACAGGTTGACCGACAAAAGCACATCCAGCCGCTGGCGCCGCCAGGCGGCGCACGTGGCTACCGCGCGTTCCAGGATGTGCAAGGTGAACGGCTGCACCAGGCCCCACTGCTCGGCGATGCTGACGAACTCCGACGGTGGCAGCCATCCGCGCACCGGATGAGGCCAGCGGACCAGCACCTCGGCGCCGACGAGCCGGCCGCTGTGCACGTCCTGCTGTGGCTGGAAGTGCAGCACCAGCTCGTTGTTCTCCAGCGCCGAGCGGAGATCGGCCGCGAGGGACAGCCGATGTACGTGTGAGCGGTCGGTGTCCGAGCGGTACCGGCGGACCGAGCCGCGCGACTCCTTCGCCTCGAACATGGCGATCTCGGCCTGCTGGACCAGCCGGACGGCGTCCGTGCCGTCCTCGGGGTAGCAGGCGTAGCCCAGGCTGGCCTCGACGCTGAGCCGCAGGCCGTCGAACTGCAGCGGCTGGGAGATCCCGCGCAACAGGTCGTGCGCCGCGGTAGCTGCCTGCTCGGGTGTGCAGTACGGCAGAGCCACCGCGAAGATGTCGCCGCTGAGCCGGGCCACCGTCACGTCCTCGGGCACGCTGTCTGCGAGCCGGTGGCCCAGCACCTTGAGCAGCTCGTCGCCGGTGGCGTGCCCTAGAGCGTCATTGATCGATTTGAAGTTGTCGATGCCGAGCTGCAACACCGCCCCCTGCGGAACCGTGCCGCCGGCGAGGGACATCGCCGCGGCCAGGTTCTCGAGTAGTAGCCGCCGGTTCGCCAGGCCGGTGAGCACGTCGTGCCCGGCCTCGAAGGCCTTGCGCTGGGCCTCCTGGCGCATCTGCTCGTACAGGCGGGCGTTGACCACGGCGGTCG
>JALYNC010000068.1 GCA_030773415.1 Actinomycetota bacterium | reverse complement strand
CCCTGCGCATGCGCTGAGCCGACGGGCATGCGCTGACCCGACGGGGATGCGCTAGTAGACACAGGCATGCGCTGACCCGACGGGGATGCGCTGAGCCGACAAGTTCTTGCCGCGCCCCGCCGGGCCGCTCGCGACACGCGGTCGCGGCACCCCACCGGACGGGTCGGGCGCTGTCACGATGGCTGGCATGACGACCCTGCTCGACGACCCGGCGATGGGGGACGGCCCGGCGACGGGGACAGAACCGGCTCCGCAGGCGGCCGGCCTCGGCGAGGTGCTGCCGGCCGGAATGGCCGCCGCCGTCCGGGCGGCGGCGATCGGGCTGGCCGCAGTGCTGCTTCTTCCGTTGCTGGGTCTGCTTGCGGCTTCCGTGGACGTGGCCCGGATCGCGCCGGCCGCACGGCTGGTAGGCCAGGTGTGGTTGCTGGGTCACGGTGCCGGTCTGGACATACCCGGCGGCCGGTTCGAGGTGGTTCCGCTCGGCCTGACCATGCTCTTCGGCTGGGTGCTCTACCGGTCCGGACGGCAGGCCGCACGCCGGACCGGAGTCCGGACCTCCGTCGAGGCCGTCCAGCTCACCGCGGCGCTCGCCGCTACCTACGCATCCCTGGCCGCGGCCGTCGCGGTCGCCTCCGCCGCTCCCACCTTATCGGCGGGCCTGTTCACCTCCGCCTTCACCGGCGGGCTACTGGCCACGCTGGCCGGCGGCGCCGGAAGCTTGCGGGCAGCGGGGCGGCTACCGGCGACCGTCCGCCGGTTGCCTCTGCGGGTGCGGGCTGTCGCCCGTGCCGCCGCGGCGGCCGTCGCGCTGTACCTCGCCGGTGGTGCCGTCCTGGGGGCGGCCGCCCTCACCCTGTCCTTCCCCGTCGTCGCGCAAGGCGTCGCCGCTTTGGAGCCAGGCGCCCCGGCGGGCGCCGCCCTGGTGCTGGGAAGCGCCGCGCTCGTGCCTGACGCCGCCGTGTGGTCGGCGGCGTATCTGGCCGGACCGGGATTCGTCGTCGGCGAGGGCACCGCGGTGACGGTCCGCACGGTGGAGGTCGGAGCCCTGCCCGCCCTGCCGCTGCTGCTCGCCGTGCCCAGCACGCTGCCGTCGCAGGGGTTCCTGCTGCTGCAGGCCGGCCTGTGGCTGGTGGCCGGAGCCGTCGCCGCTGGTTGCCTGCGACGCTCACTGCCGCCGGCTGGGTGGCGCTCGATGGCGGTGGACGCCGGAGCAACGGCCGGCGCAGCCGGCCTGATGTTCGCGGTCGTTGCCGCGCTGACCTCGGGTCCGGCGGGCCCCGGACGCCTCGAGCGGTTCGGTCCCGACCCGATCGCCGCGGGGCTCGCGCTGACCGCCGAGGTGGGGCTCGGGCTGGCCGCCGCGACCTACCTGCGGCTTCGCTGGCCCAGCCGCGGTCGGTCTGTCGGACCGTCGATGTTCAGCCGGCTCGGCGCGCTTGCTCGACCTGGCTCCGGAACGACTCCTGACACGTCCGCTTCTGCTCGACCGTGAGGGCGGTGTCAAGGCAGGTGCGGTAGTCCCGCAGCTCTGGCCCGAACATCGAGAAGGCGAGAAACATCACGGTGCCCGCCACGCCCAGCGCCAGCGCGCCGGTCACGATGCCGGTCACCGCGAGCGGGCTGGTCCGCGCGCCGCTGCGCCGGGCGTGTCGGCGGCTCGACAGGCCCAGCAGAATCGCGACAAGACCGGGAAAAGCGCCGAGTCCCACCGGAGAGGTGAGCAGTCCCAGCACGCCCAGGGTCAGCGAGGCGGGAGCGCGCGCGTCGCTGTGCCCCGGCCTGTCGCTGTGCTGCTGCCCGTCGCCCGGACCGCCGGCCGGGGCGCCGAACTCCGTCCCGGCGTGCGGCGCCTCACGGGCTGGCTGCGGGAGCTGGCCGGGCGGGGGAGCGGCCCACGGATCGTCGTCCGCCGGCGGCAAGCCGTCGCCGGACGCTGGTCCGGTACCCATCGCGCTGCCTCCGTGTCCTCGCCGGCTCTGCTGGTGGGCGGTCGCGACGTGCGCCGCCTGACGGTGTTACACCGCCTGACGATCGGCGGAGCCGTCGCGTGCCCGTACCGCTATCGTGACGGGTCGCCGGCGGCTGCCGGTAACTGCCCGTCCTCCCAGTCGACGAGGAGAAGGCCCTGGCCGCCCGGCTCGTCGTCCTCATCTCCGGAGCCGGCACCAATCTGGCAGCGCTGCTGGATGCGTGCCGCGAAGGCCGGCTGGACGCCGTCGTCGTGGCCGTCGGCTCCGATCGACCCAATGCCCGCGGCCTGGCGGTCGCGCAGTCAGCGGGCGTGCCGGTGTTTGCCTGCCCGCTGTCGGACCCCGAGAACCGCTCGGCGTGGGACCGTGCGTTGGCCGAGCGGATCGCCGACTTCGCTCCCGACCTCGTCGTCCTGGCCGGCTTCATGAAGATCGTCGGCCCAGCTGTGCTGGAGCGCTTCTCGCCGCGGCTGGTCAACACCCATCCCGCACTGCTGCCGGCATTTCCCGGTGCGCACCCGGTCCGGGACGCTCTGGCCTACGGGGTCAAGATCACCGGGGTCACCGTCCACCTCGTGGACGAGGGGGTCGATACCGGACCGGTGGTGGCTCAGGCGGCGGTCGAGGTGCGGCCGGGGGACACCGAGGACCTGCTGCACGAGCGAATCAAACAGGCCGAGCGCGGCCTGCTGGTCGATGCGATCGGCGCCCTGGTCCGGGGATTCACCGTGCAAGGACGAAAGGTGCGACTGCCATGAGCGAGGAGCGGCGGCCGATCCGCCGGGCGCTGATCAGCGTGTCGGACAAGGCCGGGCTGGCCGAGCTCGGCGCGGGGCTGGCGGCGGCGGGTGTGGAGATCGTCTCCACCGGCTCGACGGCGAGCACGCTGACCGCCGCGGGGGTGCCCGTCACGCCGGTGGCTGAGGTGACCGGCTTTCCGGAGTGCCTGGACGGCCGGGTGAAGACGCTGCATCCCGGCGTGCACGCGGGGCTACTGGCCGACCTGCGCCGGCCGGAACACCGGGAGCAACTCGAGGCGCTCCGGATATCGCCCTTCGACCTGGTGGTCGTCAACCTTTATCCCTTCCAGCAGGCCGTGGCGGGCGGAGCGCGGGGCGACGACGCCATCGAACAGATAGACATCGGCGGCCCGGCGATGGTCCGCGCGTCGGCGAAGAACGCGGCGAACGTGGCCGTCGTGGTGGATCCGGCGGCGTACCCCGAGGTGCTGGACGCGGTGCGGTCCGGTGGCTTCTCGGCGCTCGCCCGCCGCCGGCTGGCCGCGGCCGCCTTCGCCCACACCGCCGCGTACGACGCCGCCGTGGCGTCCTGGTGGGCGATCGAGCAGGCCGAGGAGACGGCGGGTTGGCCGGCTTTTGCCGGGATCGCGCTGCGGCTGGCGGCGCCCCTGCGGTACGGCGAGAACCCACATCAGCAGGGCGCGCTGTACCGCGACGTCCGCACGACCACCGGTGTGGCGTACGCGGAGCAGCTGCACGGCAAGGCGATGTCGTACAACAACTATGTCGATGCGGACGCCGCGCACCGGGCGGCGTACGACCACGATCAGCCGTGCGTGGCGATCATCAAGCACGCGAACCCGTGCGGCATCGCGGTGGGTGCGGACGTCGCGGACGCGCACCGCAAGGCGCACGCCTGCGACCCGCTGAGCGCCTTCGGTGGAGTCATCGCCTGCAACCGGCCGGTCTCCGTGACCATGGCCGAGCAGGTCGCGGACATCTTCACCGAGGTGGTCCTGGCGCCCGAATTCGAGCCGGCCGCCGTCGAAATCCTGTCCCGCAAGCCGTCGATCCGGTTACTGGTGACCGCCGGCGCTCCGCAGTCCGTCGTGGAGCTGCGGCCGATCGACGGCGGCGTCCTCGCCCAGCAGACCGACCGGCTGACGGCCCCGGGGGACGACCCGCAGTCCTGGACCCTGCGGGCGGGCAA
Source organism: Actinomycetota bacterium (assembly GCA_030773415.1). GTDB lineage: Bacteria > Actinomycetota > Actinomycetes > JALYNC01 > JALYNC01 > JALYNC01. The sequence goes on along the minus strand of JALYNC010000068.1, from coordinate 4,400 downwards.
CGCAGTCGACCCCGCGACGCTGACCGATCTCGCATTCGCCTGGCGGGCAGTCCGCGCGGTGAAGTCCAACGCCATCCTGCTGGCCGCCGACGGCGCCACCGTCGGTGTCGGAATGGGGCAGGTGAACCGGGTGGACGCCGCCCGGCTGGCGGTCGCCCGCGCCGGGGCGCGCGCCGCCGGATCCGTGGCCGCCAGCGATGCCTTCTTCCCGTTCGCGGACGGTCTGCAGGTGCTGGCCGATGCCGGTGTGCGGGCCGTCGTGCAGCCCGGCGGATCGGTCCGGGACGACGAGGTGGTGGCCGCGGCGGACCGGGCGGGCGTGACGCTGTACCTGACCGGCGCCCGGCACTTCGCGCACTAGCCCTGAGGCTCTACTCCGCCGGTGCTCGAGCCGGCAGGGGCGCTGGCGCCGCGATTCCAACCATCTCGGCGGCTGCGTCCACGGCGCCCGCGAACAGCTCGTCCACGGCTGCCGGTGACAGGTAGCAAGTGAACTGTCCGTGCAGCTCCAGCGCGACAATGCCGTGCACCACGGCCCAGGCGTGCAGCATCGCCTGGTGCAGCTGCGGGTCGATACCGCTTTCTTCAACCGCCAGTTCGCCGGCCAGCGTCGGCGGCACGGGACGCAGGCGGCCCAGCGCGTCCGCGTCGCCCTGCGCGGCGGCCGTGACGGCGAAGAAGGCCTGGAACGCCCGTTCCGACGCCTCGTCGGTGGGTCCGCCCGCCGGAGCGATGTAGCCGGGCACCGGCAGACCGAACAACAGCCAGAAGCGCTCGGGCTCCGCCCGCGCCCAGTTGCGATAAGCCAGGGAGACCGATCGCAGCCGGTCGATGGGGGGTTGGCCGTCGGCGGTACCGGCCGCCGCGGTCAGCTCCGCGGCGAGTCCGTCCCAGCTGTCGGCAACGAGCGCCGTCAGCAGCTCGTCCCGGGACGGGAAGTATCGGTACAGCGCGGGTGCGGTGACCTCCATCTCCCGCGCGATGTCGGCGAACCGGAACGTCGACGTCCCTGACTCCCGCATCAGCCGCAGGGCGGTTTCCTTGATCTCAGTGACCGTTGCCGCGCGGGCCCGCTCACGCCTGGTCGTAGTGATCGACGTCACCTCCAAAGTGTCCGAAATGCTCTGGCGGTTACGACCCTTTCCGCTAGTTTAGGCCCGTAACAAACTTAAGAAAAGCTGCTGCCACCCGAGGTACCAGCGACGGATACTGCTACCGCCACAACGGAGTGGCGGGCAAAGGGGGAGATCGTGCGGGCACGACGGCACGACCGTAGCGAGGAGGCTCCTGCCGACGGGGGATCGGCTGCGCGTCACCCGGCCGTCGCGTCCGGTGGAGCGCTGGCCCGCCTGGCGGACCTTACCTACCGCCGCCGCCGAACGACCGTGGTGGCCTGGCTGCTGGTGCTGCTGGCGACTCTGGGCCTGTCCCGGGTGGCCGGCGGCGAGTTCTACGCCGACTACACCGCACCGGACAGCGGGTCGCGCAAGGTTCTCGACCTGCTCGCCGATCGGTTCCCCGAGCAGAGCGGCGACACGGTGGACGTCGTCTTCCGGGCTCCGGACGGCATCGCCTCGCCTGAGGTCCGTGCGGACGTCGAGTCGCTGCTCGCCTCGCTGGACCGGGTGGACCACGTGCGAAGCGTCTCCACCCCCTTCGCCGGTGACGGTTACGTGTCCCCGGACGGCGGCACCGCCCGGGCCCTCCTGCAGCTCGACGTGATCCTGTCCGAGGAGATGCCGCACGAGGACACCGCGGAGATCCTGCGACTCGCGCAGCAGGCCGAGCGTCCCGGCCTCGAGGTGGCGCTGAACGGCGGAGTCATCGGGATCGCCCAGCAGGGCGAGATCGGCTCGGAGGGCATCGGCCTGGCGGCTGCCGCCGTCATCTTGCTGATCAGCTTCGGCTCGGTGGTGGCCGCCGGACTGCCGATGCTGGTCGCGCTCATGGGCCTGGTGATCAGCGGCGCGTTGGTGACACTGGTCGCCGCGGCCATCGACGTCCCGGACTGGTCGACCTCGCTCGCCGCGATGATGGGCATCGGCGTCGGCATCGACTACGTGATGCTCTTGGTGGCTCGCTACCGGGAGTTCCTCAGCGCCGGCCTGGACCCGCACAGCGCCGCCGTCGCCACCATCGACACGGCAGGCCGCTCCGTCCTCGTCGCGGGAACCACCGTGGTGATCAGCCTGCTGGGGCTCTCGGCAATGGGCCTGCCGTTCATGACCGGTGCCGCCCTCGCCACGATCGCAGCGGTTCTCGTCGTGATGGCGGCCGCCGTGACGCTGCTGCCCGCGATGCTGGGCTTCGTCGGCACCAAGATCAATTCCTTGAAGATGCCGGGCCGCCACCTCGAGGTGGCCGCGTCCTCGTCCGTCTGGGAGCGCTGGAGTCGCGTGGTGCAGCGGCATGCGGTGATCTCCGTGGCCGTCAGCGTCGGGGTGTTGATCGCACTGGCCGCCCCGTTCACCGGTGTCCGGTTCGGCTTCCCCGATGCGGGCAGCGACCCCCAGAACAGCTCCACCCGGCGCGCATACGACATGGTCAGCGATGCCTTCGGCGTGGGAGCCAACGGCCCGCTGCTGCTGGCGGCCGAGCTGCCGAGCCGTGGCGACGTCGCCACCGTGAACGAGCTCGCCGCTGAGCTGCGCACGACGTCCGGCGTGGCGGCGGTGCTGCCGCCTCAGGTCAACGCAGCCGGAGACACGGCGCTGCTGACGGTGCTACCGACGACCTCGCCGCAGGACCCCGCCACCGAGCGCTTGCTGGAACGGCTGCGTGCGGACGTGGTGCCGGACGTCGTGAACGGCACGGGCACGACCGTCTACGTGGGCGGGCTCACGGCGGCGACCGTGGACATCACCGACAACATCGCGTCGAGGTTGCCGGCACTGATCGGCGGAGTGGTCGGCCTGTCGTTCCTGCTGCTGGTGGTCACCTTCCGCAGCCTCGCGGTGGCGGTGAAGGCCGCCGCGGTGAACCTGCTGTCCATCGGTGCGGCGTACGGCGTGGTGGCGCTGGTGCTCGAGGGAGGCTGGGCCGGTCAGCTCGTCGGGATCGAGGCGGAGACGCCGCTGCCGGCCTTCATTCCGGTGCTGATGTTCGCCATTCTGTTCGGCCTGTCGATGGACTACGAGGTGTTCCTGCTGAGCCGGATGCGGGAGGGGTGGTTGCGTACCCGCAACAACTCCGACAGCGTGGCGTCCGGTCTGGCCATCACCGCCCGCGTGATCACGGCCGCTGCCGCCATCATGGTGGCCGTCTTCGCCGCCTTCGTGCCCAGCGATGTCATCCACCTGAAGGTGATCGGCATCGGGATGGCGACGGCGATCCTGGTGGACGCCACCATCGTCCGGATGTTGCTGGTGCCCGCCGTCATGCAGCTGATGGGCAATGCGAACTGGTGGCTACCGGCTGCGATGGATCGGCGGTTGCCGCACCTGCACGTCGAGGGTCGTCCTGAGCGCTACCTGCCCGAGCCCGGGGCCGAGGCCATCCCGGCCGCGCGGCAGCCGCAGCAGGTCGCGCCCGTCGGCTGACATCAGGGAACCGGGTCGGACTCGGCGGGGAACCAGCCAGCGACGTCGCACGACGACTCCGGCAGGACGACGGCAACGCCGGCGGGCATCGGCCCGTCGGCGCTTGCCTTTCGCGCATCGTGCCGGGAGGGGGCAAAGAACGGTTGGCAACCCAGAGCCACCACCCACCGCCCCGGCAGGAAGGCCACCGCCGTGGCTCTTGACCGCACCGCTGGCACCGCTGACGACAAGCTCGCCGAGCTGCACAACCAGATCACCGAAGGTGTCGCCGCCCTCACCGACTCCGACGCCTGGCGCGCGATGCTCGACACCGCAGCCAAGTTCCACCACTACAGCCTCGGCAACCTGCTGCTGATCACGGCGCAGGCGCCACACGCCACCCGCGTCGCTGGCTTTCACACCTGGCGCAGCGTCGGACGGCAGGTCCGCAAGGGTGAGCGCGGCATCGCGATCCTCGCGCCCTGCACGTTCCGCCCGAAGGTGACCGACACCGCGACACCCGACGCTGTGGGCGGCAGCACCGACGATCGCAGCGACCGCAACGACAGCGCCGTGACCACGGACGGCAACAAGGACGCGAAGAAGACCCGGCGCGGACAGGCACGCAGATTCCGCCGCGCGTACGTGTTCGACATCTCCCAAACCGACGGCGACCCGCTGACCGACGTCCGCCCCGAGCTGCTGACCGGGCAGGCACCGGCCGGCCTGTGGGACTCCCTCACCGCGCAAGTGCAGGCCCACGGCTACACCGTCGAGCGCGGGCCGTGTGGCACCGCCAACGGCTACACCAACCCGGCGACCCACATCGTGCGGGTCCGCGAGGACGGCGACGACGCCCAGGCGGTCAAGACCCTCGCCCAC
>JALYNC010000067.1 GCA_030773415.1 Actinomycetota bacterium | reverse complement strand
GGGCAGCACCGTGGTCGGCCCGTCGTTCCGGGCTGCCGCCTCCAGGCCTGCCCGCGCCTCGGCCGCCGTCATGCGCTGCTCCGGCTCCTTGCGCAGCAGACCCGCGAGCACCGGCGCCAATGGTCCGGCGGAGGGCGGCGGTTCCAGAGTCTGCTCCAGCACCGCAGCGAGGGTGGCCATCGGGCTCTCGCGCTCAAACGGCGAGCGGCCGGCCACGGCGGCGAACAGGGTGACACCGAGCGCCCACAGGTCGGACGCCGGGGACGGAGCGATGCCGCGTGCGCGTTCCGGCGCGAGGAAACCTGGCGAGCCGATCAGCGTGCCGGTCATGGTGAGCGAGGAGTCGCCCTCCAGGGAGGCGATGCCGAAGTCGGTCAGCACCGCGCGCCCGGCACTGTCGAACAGCACGTTGCCCGGCTTCACGTCCCGATGCAGCACACCGGCGGCGTGTGCGGCGCTCAGCGCCGCCAGGACCCGCAGTCCGATCGCGGCCGCCCGGGGCGGCGGAAGCGGGCCCTCCTCGCGCAGTACGTCCGAAAGTGTGCGTGGCGCGAGCAGCTCCATCACCAGCCAGGGCCGCTCGTCCTCCTCGACGACGTCGAACACCGTCACGGCGCAGTCGGTGGAGATGCGCGCCGCCGCCCGGGCCTCCCGCAACGTCCGCTGGCGCAGCACGGCCCGCTGCTCACCAGACAGTCCCGGGGGCAGCGTGACCTCCTTGATCGCGACGTCCCGCTCGAGCACCTCGTCGCGTCCCGCCCAGACCGCGCCCATCCCGCCCGACCCGAGCTTGCGAACCAGGCGGTAGCGGCCGCCGATGAGCCGGCCGGCGCCCTCCGTAACAGCCATCCGCTACTGCCAGTCGGCGGCGCTGCGCCACACCACGATGTCGAGGATCCGCAGCCAGGTCAGCTCCGCGCCCGCGTCCCGCGCCACCGCGCTGAGCTGCTCGAAGGCTTCTGCCTGTTCCTGTAGGTCTGAGCGCATGGACCGGCACAGCTCGTCCATGACCGAGACCCAGCTGCGCTCGCGCTCGCCGGCCCGTTCCACGGCGGCGACCGTGTAGGCGGCGAAGATCCGGGAGTCGTACAGCGGCACCAGGTCGGGACGCTTGCGGTGCAGCACCTTGGCCACGATCGTCCCTCGCACGCCGCCGCGCCGGTACAGGTCGCTGTCGAGGACGTCGAACAGCTGGGCGACCGCGGCGACGTCGTCGTCGTCGGCGTCCTGCAGGGCCACCTTCGGCAAACTGCCGACACGCTGCAGCGCCGGCATCATCCCCGACAGCACCCGGAATCTGGACCGGTCCACCGGCGCCTGCAGCAGCCCGGGTGCCAGCAGGTCCGCGTCGACCAGCTGATCGGTGCCGTTGGTCACCAGCCGGTCATAGCCCGGGTAGGCGGTGTCGCTGGCGGGATCCACGTACTCGCGCAGGATCGTCTCGGGGTCGGACACCTCGAGCGAACCACCACACAACAGCAGGGACGGCATGGCTGGGAATTCTCCCACCACCGGCTCCAGCACTCGCCAGCCAGTCAGTCAGTCATGGCGTCAGCCAGTGGGGCAGCAGTCGGCAGTCGGCGGTTCAGGCACTTCCGAGACAGGCGGGACCGAGCAGCGCCTTCAGGTCACCCATGAGCGCCGGTGAGGCGGACACGCGCAGGCGCTCGTCCAGCCGCAGCACCGTCGTGCGGGTGCTGGAGCTCAGGTGCAGGTGTACCTCCGTGGTGCCCGGATGGGTGCCGAGCACCTCCTTGAGCCGGTCGACGACCGGAGGGGTGCAGCGGGCGGCGGGCAGCATGAGCACCACCGGCCCCCGCGGACCCTGGGAGAGGTCGGGAACGGAGAGCTCCATGGCGATGAGCTTCGGAACGTCCTCCCGGCGGTCGACGCGGCCGCGCACCAGCACGACGGCGTCCTCGGCGAGGTGGATGCCGCACTGCTGGTAGGTCTGCGGGAAGAACATCACCTCGACGGCGCCCTCGAGATCCTCCAGGGTCGCCATCGCCCACGCGTTGCCCTGCTTGGTGACCTTGCGGGTCACCGAGGACAGGATGCCGCCGACGGTGACTATCGCGCCGTCGGCGAGCCCGTCACCGTGCAGCGCCGGCACGGGGGTGTCGGCGGCCGCGGCGAGAACGTGCTCCACACCGAGCAGTGGGTGGTCGGAGACGTACAGCCCGAGCATCTCCCGCTCGTACGCCAGCAGCATCGTCTTCTCCCACTCCCCGATCGGAATCGGGATGCGGAAGGTCTCGTCCGGGGCGGCGTGCGGGTCGTCCGCGCCGAACAGGTCGAACTGCCCGATCGCCTCCGCCCGCTTGACCTCCATGCACGCGTCGAGCGCCTCGGCATGGATGCTCAGCAGGCCCCGGCGGGTGTGGCCCAGCGAATCGAAGGCGCCCGCCTTGATGAGGGACTCCACGACCTTCTTGTTGCAGGCGATCTGCTCCACCTTGCGCAGAAAGTCCGGGAAGTCGCCGTACCGGCCCTTGGACCTGCGGGTGTTGACGATCGAGGCGACGACGTTCTCGCCCACGTTGCGGATCGCGGTCAGCCCGAAGCGGATGTCGGTGCCGCGCGGCGTGTAGTTGGCGTCCGACTCGTTCACGTCCGGCGGCAGCACCTTGATGCCCATGCGGCGGCACTCGTTGAGGTAGACCGCGCTCTTGTCCTTGTCGTCCTTGACGCTGGTGAGCAGCGCGGCCATGTACTCGGCCGGATAGCGGGCCTTGAGGTAGGCCGTCCAGTACGAAACCAGTCCGTATCCGGCGGTGTGGGCTTTGTTGAAGGCGTAGTCGGCGAAGGGGACCAGCACCTCCCACAGCTTGGCGACCGCGGCGTCGCTGTAGCCATGGGCGCGCATGCCTTCGCGGAAGGGGATGTACTCCTTGTCGAGCACCTCCTTCTTCTTCTTGCCCATCGCCCGCCGGAGCAGGTCCGCCTGCCCGAGGCTGTAGCCGGCCACCTTCTGCGCGGCGGCCATCACCTGCTCCTGGTAGACGATCACACCGTAGGTGTCGTTGAGCACCTCGCCCAGCGGCTCGGCCAGCTCCGCGTGGATGGGCTCGATCGGCCGCCGGCCGTGCTTGCGCTCGACGTACTCGATGTGCGCCCCGACTCCCATCGGGCCCGGCCGGTACAGCGCCAGCAGCGCGGAGATGTCCTCGAAATTGTTGGGCTGCATCGAGCGCATGAGCGAGCGCATCGGCCCGCCCTCGAGCTGGAACACACCCATCGACTCACCCCGGCACAACAGCGCGTAGGCCTCAGGGTCGTCGAGGGACAACTCTTCCAGGACCACCTTCTCGCCGCGGTTCGCCTCGATGTGCGCCAGGCAGTCGTCGAGCACGGTGAGGTTGCGCAGCCCCAGGAAGTCCATCTTCAGCAGGCCGAGCGTCTCGCAGGTGCCCATGTCGAACTGGGTGATGACGGCGCCGTCGGCGTCGCGCCGCCAGACCGGGATGTGGTCGATCAGCGGGTCCTTGCAGATCACCACACCGGCGGCGTGCACACCGACCTGGCGCTTGAGCCCCTCCAGGTCCTTCGCGGTGTCCAGCACGCGCTTGACGTCCGGATCCGAGTCGTACGCGGCCCGCAGGTCCCCCGCCTCGCGGTAGCGGTCGGCCTTGGGATCGAAGCAGTCGGCCAACGGGATGTCGCGGCCCATCACCGCCGCCGGCATCAGCTTGGACAGCCGGTCACCCACGGCGTACGGGTAGCCGAGCACCCGGGCGGAGTCGCGGATCGCCTGCTTCGCCTTGATGGTGCCGTACGTGATGATCTGGGCGACCTTCTCCTCGCCGTAGCGCTCGGTGGCGTACCGGATCATGTCGCCGCGCCGGCGCTCGTCGAAGTCCATGTCGATGTCCGGCATCGACACGCGGTCGGGGTTCAGAAAGCGTTCGAAGATCAGCCCGTGCACCATCGGGTCGAGCTCGGTGATGCCCATGCAGTACGCGACGGTGGAGCCGGCGGCCGAACCGCGCCCCGGCCCGACCCGGATCCCGTTCTCCTTCGCCCACCGCACCAAGTCGGCCACGATCAGGAAGTACGCGGGAAAGCCCATCTGGTTGATGACGTCGATCTCGTACTCGACCTGCGCGCGCTGCTCCGACGTCGGGTCGTCCCCGAACCGCCAGTACATGCCGCGCAGCACCTCCCTGCGGAACCAGGTCTCCTCGGTCTCGCCGTCGGGCACCGGGAACTGCGGCAGCAGCCGCTTGCCGGTCTCCATCTCGAAGTCGACCCGCTCCGCGATGAGCAGCGTGTTGTCGCAGGCGTCCGGGTGGTCCCGGAACACGTCCCGCATTTCGGCGGGCGACTTGAGGTAGAACTCGTCGGCCTCGAACCGGAAGCGGTTCGGGTCGGCCAGCGTCGCACCCGTCTGCACGCACAGCAGCACCTCGTGGGCCACCGAGTGCTCACGCTTGGTGTAGTGCAGGTCGTTGGTCGCGACGAGCCGCAGCCCCACGTCCTTGGCGATACGCAGCAGGCCGGGGAAGGTCTGCTTCTCGATGTCGAGGCCGTGCTGCATGAGCTCGACGAAGTAGTTCTCCCGGCCAAAGATCTCCGCGTACTCACCGGCGGTGCGCCGGGCCCCCTCGTAGTCCCCCCGCACGAGCAGCTGCGAGACCTCGCCGCCGGGGCACCCCGTGGTGGCGATCAGCCCCTCGGCGTACGTCGAGAGCAGCTCCCGGTCCATCCGCGGCTTGTAGTAGTAGCCCTCGAGGCTGGCCAGGCTCGAGAGCTTGACCAGGTTCCCGTAGCCGGTGGGGTTCTCGGCCAGCAGCGTCATGTGGCTGTACTTGTCGCCCTTGCCGCCGGCGTCCGCGCTGAGCCGCTTGTCGAACCGGCTGCCGGGGGCGATGTACGCCTCGGTGCCGAGAATCGGCTTGACCCCCGCCGCGCGGGCCTTGGTCGAGAAGTCGTACGCCCCGTAGAGGTTGCCGTGGTCGGTCATCGCCAGCGCCGGCATGCCCATGGCCGCGGTCTCCGCGAACAGGTCCTTCAGCCGGGCGGCACCGTCGAGCATCGAGTACTCGGTGTGAACGTGCAGATGCACGAACGAGTCCGCCATGCGGCCCGGACCTCCTCGCGAGCGGGCACGGCGCGGGGGAACGGCCGGGCGTTGCTAACAGCTACCCGGAAGTTCTAACACGCTCCGACGACATCGGCGGCGTGTCGGACCCGCGCCCATGCCGTGTCGGCCGCACACCTCCGGCGCCGCGATATTGCCTGCGCCAGGCACGTGCCGCACGGGCCGTGTCGGGTGCGACGACAGCGTCGCCAGGGAAGCCGCTGCACACCGGCGGCGGACCGCCTTGCGAGGATGCGCCCGACGTCGGCATCGGGCTGCAGCGGTCGCACGTCGCTTGGTATCAACCCTCCGCGACCTGGAGCTGTTCGCGGAGCGCTTCGATGGGTGTCTCTCAACGGCGGTCTGAAAAACGAGTCGCTCGCGGGCGGACCTGTTCCGGGTCAGCGTCTCGGTTGTGAAGAGTGTCGAGAACGGCGAGTAAATCGCGCATCTCCTTGAGGGTGAAGCCGAGCGGCTTCATCGGCTTGACCAGTGCGAGGCAATCGAGGTCGGACTCGTTGTATAGGCGGAACCCACCCTCGCTGCGCGCGGACGGCCGCACGACCCCGACCTCTTCATAGTGCCGCGGGGTGCGGATGCTCTGCCCGACGCGACCGGCGGCCTCGCCAATGTGCATCAGCGCGTCTGCGCGGCCTCGCCCACCGCCACCATGGGGTGTGGCGTCGGGCGCACCGGGGTCGGGTGGAGCCTGGCTAGTGTGCGTCGGCGAGCTGACCGGACAGGTGCGCGTGACGCGCTGCGCTGGGCTCGTTGAGTCGGACGAGGGTGGCGATTTGCCACGCCGGGCGTGCTTGTGGGTGATGGCGTCCAGGGCAGCGACCGAGGAGGCGTCCCAGATGTGCGTCTGCGCACAAGTCGATGACCACTTGCTCGGGGTCGCCGGCGTAGTGGAACAGGTAGACGAGTCGTTGCGAGGCGAAGAGCAGCTCGCCGCGCACGGTGTAGATGCGAGAGGTGCCGTCGGGGTCGAGGAAGCTGGTCACGGTCGCGAGGTGCGCGACGCGGCGGGCAAACAGAACGCAGGCGACGACGACCCCGACAACGACGCCGATGGCCACGTTGTGGGTGGTGAGCACGGCCGCGACAGTGGAGAGCATTACTGCGGTCTCGCTGCGCGGCATGCGGCGCAGCGTACGCACGCTGTGCCAGTCGAACGTCGCCACCGCCACCGCCACCGCCACCGCCACCGCCACCGCCACGACGATCATGACGGCGACCAGCGCGGCCATCGGAATGCGGGTGAGACGTCGCCGAGCACCACCACGAAAGTCAGCACGAACATCCGCTTGCCGCTGCTCCACTGCTCGGCGGCGCTGCGGCCAATGATGTCTGCCGCGTGCTCAGGCAGGTACGGCACCGGGACGCTGAGCCCGTGCTGGATGTGCGCGTCCTGGCATGCCGTAGTCACCGCTTCTCCGCCACTGGGGCGCCACCCGCGCCGTTGGACGACGCGGTCGGTGAGCGCGGGCGGGAACGCCGGCAAACCTCGTGCCTTCTGCGCCAACGCCATCACCCCGTCTCCGCCCAGCTGAGCAGTAATACGGGCATCATTCCCGGATGTGCTGCGGCCACATCCACGGCTTAGGTTGCGCACATGCCGCCCGCTGCGCCAACCGCCGCCCCGCCGCCGCGCATCGCCTGGGCGGTGTCCGCCATGGACCTGCCAGACCGCGGCAGCGTCCTGGAGATTGGCTGTGGCCGGGGCTTGGCCGTCGAGCTGATCTGCGAGGCCGCACCGCAGCTGCAGGTGTTCGCCATTGACCGGTCGGAGGCCATGGTGACCGCCGCCCGGCAACGCAACGCCTCGCACATCCACGCCGGTCGCGCGCAGATCCACCTGGGTCAGCTCGACACGGTCCTCGGGGCCAGCGAACGGTACGACGTGGTGTTCGCGGTGAACGTCAGCGTCTTCTGGACCAAGCCGATGGTGCCGCCGCTGCGCGCGCTGCGGCGGCTCGTCCGGCCCGGCGGCGCGTTCCACCTGTTCTATGACGCACCGACGGCGGCGAAGGTCGCCGAGATCACCTCGAGTCTCCTGCTGGCGCTACCTGCTGCGGGCGTCGTCGACCCGATCGCGCACCGGCCGGAGGACGGTTCGCCCAACCTCGCCGGGATCTCCGCCCTGGTGTAACTAGCCACCGTTCCGACGGTTACGCCGCTCACACCGTCAGCCGAAACCGATTCTGCCGGGCGGCCGGAAGGCGACGGGTGAACAGGTTTCGGTGGTGTTGCTCAGGTCGTGCAGCTCCCTGATTTCCGGCTGCATCTCCCACCCGCACGCGGCATACAGCCGGTGCGCCTCCAGGAACCGGGTGTCGGACCTGAGCACGCGACCCAGTCGACGACGCGACCGCGGAACGGCCCGGACGAGCGCAGGATACGGTCCACCAGGTTGCGGCTGGCACTGCCGAGCAGCAGGCCGAGGCTCAACGCCCCCGCCGAACTACTCACCCCCCGGCTGCTGCAGGTTGGGGGACGTCTGGCCGATCGCCGGCGTCGTGGCCCGCTCCCTGTGCCGGGGCACAACTACATCGGCAGGCTCGGCAGGATTCTGCTCGGTATTGCGGGTCCTTCGTCGGTGGCTGCTGGCCTGCTGACGGGCGAGATGGATAGCAAAAGCGCCAGCCTCTGCCGACCCGGCAATCTGCTCTGGCGATTCTCGTCGATCTTGTTGTTGCTCGTCTTCCGTTACGCCGGTGGCCGAGGCAGCCGTTCACGCTTGACGGCATAGCGGTAGTGACGGGACCCCGAGAACTGCTCCACCTGGTGTGAGAGTGGGTTATCGGTGTGTGCAGCCGGCAGCGTAGACCGCTGGCGGCAGGTAGCCCAGTGAGCTGTGCCGGCGACGGTGGTTGTAGTCCTGTTTCCAGTCGGTGATGACGACTGGGGCCTGCGTGAGGGACCAAAGTCGTTCAGGTTCAGGCATTCGTCGCGGACCCGGCTGTTGAACCGATTCGACGTAGCCGTTGCGCCACGGCTGCCCGGGCGGGATGAAGTGCAGTCCGACGCGTTGCGCGGCCCAGTCGGCCATCGCGGCGCAGGCGAGTTCGGGGCCGTTGTCGGCGCGCAGGACCGCAGGGTAGCCGCGGGCTGCGGCGATGCGGTCGAGTTCTGCGATGAGGTCTCGCCGGTGATGTTGCGCTCGACGAGGCCACCGAGGCATTCGCGGGTGTGCTCGTCGACTACGGATGCGATCTTGACTGTCGGCCGTCGGTCGTGGCGTCGAATTGGAAGTCGATAGCCCAGACGCTGTTCGGCGCGTGTGCGGTCGGCAGCGTCGTGGTGGTGCTGGCGCCCAATCGCTTGCGTCGGCGCCGAGAAGGCACCCGCAGGCCTTCCTCGCGCCAGAGCCGCTGAACCTTCTTGTGGTTGACGACCCAGCCCTGTCCACGTGCGTCGTGGTAGGCGTTGCGGAACCCGCGCCGCGGATGGTCTTTAGCCCACTGGCGAAGCCACGCCCGCAAGCCGGCATCAGGGTCGGCCGGCGTGGTCGCCGTCGGCACCCGCCGCTGCGTTGCCCGGTGCTGCCCGGTCACCCGGCACGCGAACCGTTCACTGACACCCATCACGCGGATGAGGTGGTCAACGGCTGCCCGCCGGCGTTCCGGGCTCAAAAGTTTCCCCGGGCGATCTCCTTCAACGCGGCCTTCTCCAGCTCCGCGTCGGCCAGCAGCCGCTTAAGTGTGGCGTTCTCCCGTTCCAGGTCCTTGAGCCGTTTCGCGTCGTCGCCCTTCAACCCGCCGAACTGGTTCCGCCACCGGTAGTACGTCTGCTCGGACACCTGCAGCTCGCGGCAGACGTCCGCGACGTCCTTGCCCTCGCCCAGCATCCGGTCCGCCTGAGCGAGCTTGCGCACGACCTGCTCCGGCGTGTGCCTCTTCCTCGTCGTCATGTTCTTCTCGAGCCTCCCTGCCCGCATCGCGAGCGGCAAGACTCTCACTCAGCCTGGAGCAACGAACCGGGGTCAGGCCAGT
>JALYNC010000066.1 GCA_030773415.1 Actinomycetota bacterium | reverse complement strand
ACCGAGACGCCGGGGACCTCGACCGGGTACTGCATGGCCAGGAACAGGCCGGCGCGGGCGCGCTCGTCGACGCTCATCCCGAGGACGTCCTCGCCGTCGAGCGTGATGGTGCCGCCGGTGACCTGGTACTTCGGGTGGCCGGCGATCGCGTAGGCCAGCGTCGACTTGCCGGAGCCGTTCGGGCCCATGATCGCGTGCGTCTCGCCTTGCTTCACGGTGAGGTCGACGCCGCGCAGGATCTCCTTCGCCTCCGTGTCGGTCTCGACGGTGACGTGCAGGTCGCGGATCTCGAGTGTTGCCATGGGTTCAGGACTCCTGGAGGGCGACGAGGACGTCGTCGCTGTCGATCTTGGTCGGATAGACGGGAACGGGGGTGACCGCCGGCGGGCCGGACGGCTTGCCGGTGCGCAGGTCGAAGCGGGAGCCGTGCAGCCAGCACTCGATCGCGCCACCTTCGACCTCCCCCTCGGACAGCGGGACGTCGGCGTGGGAGCACACGTTCTCGATGGCAAAGACCTCGCCGTTCTGCCGCACCAGGCACACCGGAGTGCCGTCGAGTTCGACGGCGTGCGGCGTGCCCTCGGTCAGGTCGGCCAGGGCGCAGGCGCGCAGCCAATCGCTCATGCGCCCACCCGCTCGAGCTCCGCGTCGACGTCGCGCAGCAGGCGCTCCTGCAGCGCAGGAATGCCGATCTGCTGAATCACATCGGCGAAGAAACCGCGCACCACCAGCCGCCGCGCAAGATCTGCCGGGATGCCGCGGGACTGCAGGTAGAACAGCTGCTCGTCGTCGAAGCGACCGGTGGCGCTGGCGTGCCCGGCGCCGGCGACCTCGCCCGTCTCGATCTCCAGGTTGGGGACCGAGTCGGCGCGCGGGCCGTCGCCGAGCAGCAGGTTGCGGTTCAGCTCGTAGGTGTCGGTGCCGACCGCGGCCGCCCGGATCATCACGTCGCCGATCCAGACGGTGTGGGCGTCGGCGCCCTGCAGCGCGCCCTTGTACATCACGTTGCTCTTGCAGTGCGGCACGCAGTGGTCGACGAACAGCCGGTGCTCCAGGTGCTGGCCGGCGTCCGCGAAGTACAACCCCAGCAGCTCCGCGTCGCCGCCCGGCCCGGTGAACTTCACGGTGGGTGACAGACGCACCAGGTCACCACCGAACGTCACCACGATGGAGCGGAACCTGGCGTCGCGGCCGACCGCCGCGGCTAGCGCGCCGACGTGCACCGCTCCGGCGTCCCAATCCTGCAGTGAGACGGCCGTCAACGACGCGCCGTTGCCCACGCGGAACTCGACGTTGGACGCGTACGTGGCCGTACCGCTGTGGTCGAGCACGACCACAGCTTCGGCTCCTTCGGCGACATCGACGACGACGTGCCCGTAGGCCGTTCCGCCTTCGCCGCGGAAGGTGAGCACGGTCGGAGCCGAGGCCACCGCGTTGCGCGGAACGGAGACCAGGGTGCCGGCCGAGAAGCTCTTCATGGCGACGGCGCTGACCCGGTCGACCGGGGTGAGTACGGAACCGACCAGCGCGTCGCTCCGCTCGATCGTGGACACCGTGACCTCCGGCGCGGCGTCGACCTCGAGCACGACCTTGCCGTCCGCGACCGGACTGGGCTCGGCGTGCAGACCCTTGAGGCGGCGGAGCGGCGTGAACCGCCACTCCTCCTCCCGGCCGGTGGGCGCACCGAACGAGGCCGGGTCGAACGACGGCTGGACGCTGACGCGCGCGTCCGCCCGGCCGGTCACGTTGCGACCGGTTCCGGGGCCGGCCAGCAGGTCATCCGCGCCGGGCTCGTGCACGGTCACGGCCCCGGCGGTCAGCCCGCCGGGGGTGGTGCCGGTATCCACTCCATCAACATTGGGGTTGGTCATGGGGTCAGCCGACCGCGCCTTCCATCTGGAGCTCGATCAGGCGGTTGAGCTCCAGCGCGTATTCCATGGGCAGCTCGCGAGCGATGGGCTCCACGAAGCCGCGGACGATCATGGCAGCGGCCTCGTCCTCGGACATGCCGCGGCTCATCAGGTAGAACAGCTGGTCCGCGCCGATCTTCGACACGGTCGCCTCGTGCCCCATTGAGACGTCGTCCTCGCGGACGTCGACGTAGGGATAGGTGTCGGAGCGGCTGATCGTGTCGACCAGCAACGCGTCGCACTTAACGGTCGACTTCGACCCGTGCGCCCCCTCCTGCACCTGCACCAGGCCGCGGTAGGACGTCCGTCCACCGCCACGCGCCACCGACTTGCTGACGATCGTGCTGGAGGTGTTCGGCGCGGCGTGCACCATCTTGGCGCCGGCGTCCTGGTGCTGGTCCTCGCCGGCGAACGCGATGGAGAGCACCTCGCCCTTGGCGTGCTCACCGACCATCCAGACACCGGGGTACTTCATGGTGACCTTCGAGCCGATGTTGCCGTCGATCCACTCCATCGTCGCTCCCTCGTGCGCAACGGCACGCTTGGTGACGAGGTTGTAGACGTTGTTCGACCAGTTCTGGATGGTCGTGTACCGGCAGCGGGCGTTCTTCTTCACGATGATCTCGACGACGGCGCTGTGCAGTGAGTCGCTGGAGTAGATCGGCGCGGTGCAGCCCTCGACGTAGTGCACGTAGGCACCCTCGTCGACAATGATCAGCGTCCGCTCGAACTGGCCCATGTTCTCGGTGTTGATCCGGAAGTAGGCCTGCAGCGGGATGTCGACGTGCACACCCGGCGGGACGTAGATGAACGAGCCACCCGACCAGACCGCCGTGTTGAGCGCGGCGAACTTGTTGTCGCCGACCGGGATCACCGTGCCGAAGTACTCGCGGAACAACTCAGGGTGCGTCTTCAGCGCCGTGTCGGTGTCGAGGAAGAGAACCCCCTGCTGCTCCAGATCCTCGCGGATCTGGTGGTAGACGACCTCCGACTCGTACTGGGCAGCGACACCGGAGACCAGGCGCTGCTTCTCCGCCTCCGGAATGCCCAGCTTGTCGTACGTGGCCTTGATGTCGGCCGGCAGCTCGTCCCAGGTGGTGGCCTGCTTCTCCGTGGAACGCACGAAGTACTTGATGTTGTCGAAATCAATGCCGGACAGGTCTGATCCCCACGTCGGCATCGGCTTCTTGTCGAACAGCCCGAGGCCCTTGAGGCGCAGCTCGAGCATCCACTCAGGCTCGCTCTTCAGCGCGGAGATGTTCTCGACAACCGCTCGCGACAGCCCTCGACGGGCGGTAGCCCCAGCGGCGTCGGAGTCCGCCCAGCCGAACCGGTAGGTGCCGAGCCCCTCGAGCTCAGGATTGGCGGTCTGCGTCATGAGGTTGTCCTTCCGGACGTCGTCGTACTGGACAGTCGGGTCGTGGCCGGCTTGCCGACCTCGCTCGCGGGGGTAGGGGCCCCCGCCGTCGAAATACTCGCGGGGGCAGGGGCCCCCGCCGTCGAAATACTCTCGGGGGTAGGGACCCCCGCGGTTGGGATGTTCGTGGTGCAGATGCCGTCGCCGTGCGCAATCGTGGCGAGCCGCTGCACATGGGAACCCAGCAGCCGGCCGAACACCTCGGTCTCCGCCTCGCACAACTGCGGAAACTGTTCGGCGACGTGCTGCACCGGGCAGTGGTGCTGGCACAGCTGAATGCCGACCCCGGCCTCATCCGCCGTGGCCGCGTAGCCGTCGGCCGTGAGGGCCCGGGCCAGGGCCTCGGCGCGGTCGGCGGGAGAAGCCGCCTCGACCACAACTCGGTAGCGAGCCTCCAGCGCCGCGACCCGCTGCTGGGCGAAGTTGGTGACCGCCTGCTCGCCGCCAGCTTCGGCCAGATAGCGCAGGGCGGCGGTGGCGAGGTCGTCGTAGGCGTGCGGAAAGGCGTCGTGGCCGGCCCCGGTGAGACGGAACTCGCGAGCCGGACGGCCGCGGCCGCGGCTTCGTCCCCGCACCGTACGCATCGGCGCGTCGGTCACCTGCCCGTCGGCCACCATCGCGTCCAGGTGGCGTCGTACGGCAGGCGGGGTGACGCCGAGACGATCGGCGAGCGCGGCTGCGGTCAGCGGACCGGCGGACATCAGCAGCTCCGCGACGCGGTCGCGGGTGCGTCGATCCGATGCCCTGTCGGATCCTGGGTGGACCCCGTCGGATCCGGGGTGGACCCCCTCGGACCCCGGGGGCGTGACGGCAAGCGCCAAGTGCCCGCTGTCCCGCTGCTCAGTCCGCATGTATTTCACAACAGGAGTCTTGCTTATTTCCATCCCGGTCTCAAACGATGCGAGCGGCGTTCATCCGTGACGCCGGTCACGCAGGGTGCCCTAAGCCGCGCCTCGGCGAGGCCGGCCGAGCTTGCAGTCTCTACGCTGGAAGTGTGCGTCCCACGTCCTCGACCATGCGCCGCCTGGGTCTGGCCGCCGTGGTGGTCAACGTCGGAATCGTGGTCACGGGCGCGGCGGTGCGGCTGACTGCCTCGGGGCTGGGCTGCCCCACCTGGCCCCGCTGCACCGGGCGCAGTTACACCCCCGAGGCCGACATTCACGGCTACATCGAGTTCGGCAACCGCATGCTCACGTCCGTGGTCAGCGCCGTGGCGATTGCCTGCATCGTGGCGGCGCTGCTGCAACGGCCGCGGCGCAGGCCGTTGCTGCTGTTGTCCTGTGGCCTGCTGGCAGGCGTGGCGGCGCAGGCGCTGCTGGGCGGCGTCACCGTGCTGACCGGCCTGCACCCGTTGACGGTGGCGGCGCACTTTCTGCTGTCCATGCCCCTCATCGCGGCCGCCGTCGCCCTGCACGTCCGGGCCGGCGAACCCGACGGTCCGGCGGTCTCAACCGTGCGCCGTGAGCTGCGGTGGCTCGGACGCGGCCTGCTGGCCTGCGTCGCCGTCACGCTGGCGCTCGGCACGCTGGTGACCGGCTCGGGACCGCACTCCGGAGACGAGCAGGCCCAGCGGCTGCCCTTCGACCCGTCCAGCGTGTCGCAGCTGCATGCCGACGCCGTGTTCCTGCTGCTCGGGCTGCTGGTGGGCTATCTGCTGCTGGCGCGGGTCACCTCGGCGCCACCGGTGGTGATGCGGCGGGCCACGGTGCTGCTCGGCGTCACGTTGGCGCAGGGGACGGTCGGCTATGTGCAGTACTTCACCGGCCTGCCGGTCGTTCTCGTCGGCCTGCACGTACTGGGTGCCACGCTGGTCTGGGTGGCAGCGCTGCGGCTGCTGCTGGCCACCCGCCTCCGGCAGCACGCTGATCCCCCGGCCGGCGAGCCGGCGCCGGGCGGCACGTCTGACGACCGCATCCGCGACGACGTGGCGATCGCCTGACGCCGATACGTCCCGCGCTGTTCCTCAGCCGCCGAACGCGATGAGCGCATCCGCGGCGACGGCGACGAACAGCAACGTCAGGTAGGTGATCGACCAGTGAAACAGCCGCATGGGCTGCAGGTCGTTCCCGGAGACGCCGCGCCGGACGGCGGACAGCAACTCGTGCGCCGACCGCAGGAACAGCGCACCGAGGACCACGGCCGAGCCGGTGTAGATCCAGCCGGCGCTGCTGACCGGCGCGAGCAGCAGCGAGGTCGCCACCATGACCCAGCTGTAGACCACGATGCGCGTCGCGACCACGCGCTCGGACGCGACGACGGGGAGCATGGGGACGTCGGCCGCTGCGTAGTCGTCCCGAAAGCGCATGGCGAGCGCCCAGAAGTGCGGCGGCGTCCAGAAGAAGATCACCAGGAACAGAACCAGCGCCGCGAGGGACACGGTGCCGGTCACGGCCGACCAGCCGATCAGCACCGGCATGCACCCGGCCGCCCCGCCCCACACGATGTTGGACGACGTGTTGCGCTTGAGCGCCACGGTGTAGACGAACACGTAGAACAAGATTGCAGCGAGGGCCAGCGCCGCTGACAGCCAGTTGACCAGCAGGCCGAGTTCGGCCGTTGCCAGCACCCCGAGCACGATGCCGAAGATCACGGCCTCGCCGGGGCGCACCGCCGCCGTGGCGAGGGGCCGGCGCTCCGTGCGGTGCATCCGCACATCGATGTCGCGGTCGAAGTAGCAGTTGAGCGAGTTGGCGCTGCCTGCGGCGAGCGTGCCGCCGACCAGCGTTGCCAGCACCAGAGACAGCGCCGGCATGCCGTTCGCCGCGAGCAGCATGGTGGGAACCGTCGTCACGAGCAGCAGTTCGATGATGCGCGGCTTGGTGAGCGCCACGTAGCTGCGCACCAGCGCGCCGAGCGGCCGGCGCTCCCGGGCGCCCGCGTTCAAGGCGCGCGGCGTGTTGGCGACGGCGGTCATCGGAGCCGCGCGGCGAGGTCGCGGCGGGCGGGGTCCCCGGAGCCGACGAGACGGGCCTCGGGCCTGGTGCAGCGGGACAAGGGTCGCGACCTCGGGTTCGGCGGCGGGGACGTCGGCACCCGCAGGGCGGCTGCTGTGCTCCGCCACTCTAACGTGGCCCGACGCGGCTCGTCCGGCGGCTACGCGGGTCCGGCATCGGGAACCGGACTGCCCCGCCCGACAGGCTGCGACGACCCGCTCCGCGCCCGTTTTGGCGGGCCCTGCCGGACGAGTAAGACCGCGGTCGATATCGCCACTATCAACACGTGTCAGCCGGTTGCTGCGGGCCTTGCCCCGGGTACGCTCCAAAGTGGCGATCATGCGGCTTGCCGCGGCGTCGGTCGAGCCCGCGGGCTCCGACGCAACCGTTTCGGGCCGGGAAGCTGGCCGGACCACGAAGGGAACCCGGGCGCATCGTGAGCACCTCGAAGACCAGGAACTCCGTCACGGCCGACACCGAGAATGCTGTCGACAATGACGCTTCCGCCGACGCTGCGGGAGACACAGCGGCCGACGCCGCGGGAGACACAGCGGCCGGCACGTCAGGCGCAGCCGCGGACACCGGCAATGGCCGGGCGAGCCGGGACACCAGCTCCTCGTCCGCACTGGAGTGGACCGACGTGGACCGCCGGGCCGTCGACGTGGCGCGGGCGCTGGCCATGGACGCCGTGGAGGCGGCCGGCTCCGGGCACCCCGGCACGGCCATGTCGCTGGCCCCGGCGGCATACCTGCTCTTCCAGCGCCTGCTGCGCCACGATCCGACCGAACCGCAGTGGCCCGGCCGGGACCGGTTCGTCCTCTCCTGCGGCCACTCCAGCCTGACCCTGTACATCCAGCTGTACTTGTCGGGCTACGGACTCCCGCTCGACGACCTCAAGCTCTACCGCCAGTGGGGCAGCCGCACCCCGGCCCATCCCGAGCACGGGCACACCCTGGGCGTCGAGACGACCACCGGCCCACTGGGCCAGGGCATCGGCAACGCGGTCGGCATGGCCATGGCGGCCCGCCGGGAGCGGGGCATGTACGACCGCGACGCCGCCCCCGGTACCAGCCCCTTCGACTCCACCATCTGGGTCTTCGCCTCCGACGGGGACATGCAGGAGGGCGTGCAGGCGGAAGCAGCGAGCCTGGCCGGGCACCAGCGGCTGAGCAACCTCGTCGTGCTCTATGACGACAACCACATCTCCATCGAGGGCGACACGTCCGTGGCCTTCAGCGAGGACGTGCTCGCCCGGTACGCCGCGTACGGCTGGCACACGGCCCGCGTCGAGGACTCCGAGGACGTGGCGGCGCTCGCCGCCGCGCTCAGCGATGCCCGCGACGTTCCCGATCGGCCCTCGATCATCGCCATGCGGTCGATCATCGCCTTTCCGGCGCCGAACGCCCGCAACACCGCCAAGTCGCACGGATCGGCACTCGGAGCCGCCGAGGTGGCGGCCACCAAGGAGCTGCTGGGACTGGACCCGCAGCGCTCGTTCCAGGTGCCCGACGACGTGCTCGAGCACTGCCGCGCCGTGGTGCAGCGGGGGCGGGAAGCGCGCGCCGCGTGGAACGAGCAGTTCGGCGCGTGGGAGAAGGCGAACGCCGAGCTGGCCGCCGACCGCATCCGGATCGCCGCCCGGCGCCTGCCGGACGGCTGGAGCGCCGGGCTGCCGACGTTCGAGGCAGGAAAGGCGGTGGCCACCCGCAAGGCCTCCGGAGCAGTGATCAACGCGATTGCGCCGCGGGTGCCGGAGCTGTGGGGCGGGTCGGCGGACCTGGCCGAGTCGAACAACACCACCATCGAGGAGGGCCCGGACGCCGACTCGTTCGAGGCCGAGGGCAACCCCAACGGCCACCCGTACGGACGGGTGCTGCACTTCGGCATCCGCGAGCACGCCATGGGCTCGGTGATGAACGGGATCGCGCTGCACGGCGGCCTGCGGGTGTTCGGCGGCACGTTCCTCGTCTTCAGCGACTACATGCGTCCCCCGGTGCGGCTGGCCGCGCTGATGAAGCTGCCGGTCACGTACGTCTGGACCCACGACTCGATAGGGCTCGGCGAGGACGGGCCGACGCATCAGCCGATCGAGCAGCTGGCCGCCCTGCGCGCGATTCCGGGGCTGGACGTCGTGCGGCCGGCCGATGCCAACGAGACGGCCATCGCCTGGCGCACGATCCTGGAACGCGGCTCCGGACCGGCCGGACTGTGCCTCACCCGGCAGAACGTGCCGACGTGGGACCGCACACAGTTCGGCAGCGCCGAGGGCACCGCCCGGGGCGCGTACGTGCTCGCGGACGCCTCGACCGGCCTACCGCAGGTGATCCTGATCGGCACGGGCTCGGAGGTGCAGATCGCGATGGCGGCCCGGGACCGCCTGGAGGCCGAGGGCATTCCGGCGCGCGTGGTCTCCATGCCCTGCCAGGAGTGGTTCAACGAGCAGGACGACAGCTACCGGCAGACCGTCCTCCCGCCGTCGGTCAAGGCGCGGGTGGCCATCGAGGCGGGCAGCCCGATGGGGTGGCGGGAGTTCGTCGGTGATGCAGGGGCCATCGTGGGGCTGGAGTCCTACGGGGCGTCAGCGCCGTACGGCGTGCTCTACGAGCAGCTCGGCCTGACCGACGAGCGCGTGGTCGCCGCCGCCCGCGCCAGCCTGTCCAGGCTCGGCGCGACGTCCGGAACGACGACCGGGAACTGATGACGACCGGGAAGACGACGACCGGGCACTGACGCCGCCAGCAAGACAACGTCCAGCAACACCTGCGGCCAACTGAGGAACTTCCTCGGAGGAGACGAGAAGATGACCGACCCCCTCGCGCAACTGTCTGCCGCCGGCGTGGCCGTCTGGCTGGACGACCTCAGCCGTGAACGCCTCAACAGCGGCAGCCTGGCCAGACTGCTGAAGGAGCGGTCCGTGGTGGGCGTGACCACCAATCCGACGATCTTCCAGAAGGCGCTGTCGGACGGCGCCGCCTATGACGAGCAGGTTCGGGACC
The DNA here is from genome assembly GCA_030773415.1 of Actinomycetota bacterium. Taxonomy (GTDB): domain Bacteria; phylum Actinomycetota; class Actinomycetes; order JALYNC01; family JALYNC01; genus JALYNC01. The sequence continues at coordinate 11,911 of JALYNC010000066.1, read as the reverse complement.
TGGCCCTGCGCGGCGTTGACGTGGGTGAAGCGGTCCGCGCCATCACCACGTACGACGTGCGGGCGGCCTGCGACGTGCTGCGCCCGGCGTACGACGCCAGTGACGGTGTGGACGGCCGGGTGTCCATCGAGGTGGACCCGCGCATCGCCCACGACAGCGCCAGGACGATCGCCGAGGCGCGGGCGCTGTGGTGGCTCGTCGACCGGCCCAACCTGTTCATCAAGATTCCGGCGACGCTCGGCAGCATGCGCGCGATCACCCAGGCCCTGGCCGAAGGCATCAGCGTCAACGTGACCCTGATCTTCTCCCTGGACCGCTACGAGGCGGTGATGGAGGCCTTCCTGGAGGGGCTCGAGCAGCGTCAGGCCGCCGGCGGCGACCTGCGCGGGCTGGAGTCGGTGGCGTCCTTCTTCGTCAGCCGGGTGGACACCGAAATCGACAAGCGCCTCGACAAGATGGGCACCGAGGACGCCAAGAAGCTGCGTGGAGCCGCGGCGATCGCCAATGCCCAGCTCGCCTACCAGCGCTACGAGAAGGTCTTCTCCTCCGAGCGCTGGAAGGCGCTCGAGGCGGCTGGTGCCCGCCCGCAGCGGCCGCTGTGGGCGTCCACCGGCGTCAAGGACCCGACCATGGACGACACGCGGTACGTCGTCGATCTGGTCGCGCCCGGCACGGTCAACACGATGCCGGAGCCCACGCTGGCCGCCGTGTACGACCACGGCAAGGTCCGCGGCGACAGCGTGACGGGCGAGTACGCCTCCGCGCAGGCCGTCCTCGACCAGCTACGGGAGATCGGCGTCGGCTACGACGACGTCGTCCACCTGCTCGAGCGCGAGGCCCTGGACAAGTTCGAGGCGTCGTGGAACGAGCTGATCGAATCGGTCACCGCAGAGCTGCGCGACAAGGGAGCGGACGTGTCCGAAAGCGGCTCCACCTCTCCGGCGGGCGACGGCCCCGCCGCCGCCGACCGCCCGGGCAGCGCGAACTAGTCACATGAGACAGTTCGACGAAGTTCCCTCGAACCCGCTGCGCGACGTCCGGGACCGGCGCCTTCCCCGGGTGCCGGGACCCTGTGCACTGGTCGTCTTCGGGATCACCGGGGACCTGGCGCGCAAGAAGCTGATTCCGGCCGTGTACGACCTGGCGAACCGGGGGCTGCTGCCGCCGGGCTTCGCGCTGCTCGGCTTCGCCCGCCGGGACTGGGGCGACGACGACTTCGAGAAGCTGGCCAAGGGCGCCGCGGAGAACGGTGCCCGTACTCCCTTCCGCGAGGACGTCTGGGCGCGGGTGGCCGAGAGCATCCGGTTCGTGCCCGGCTCGTTTGATGACGACGAGGCGTTCGACCGGCTCGCCGCCACGCTCGTGGAGATGGATGAGTCGCACGGCATCCAGGGCAACGCGGCGTTCTACCTGTCGATCCCGCCGGGGGCCTTTCCCGTCGTGCTCAAGCAGCTGGCCCGCACCGGGATGGCCGACAACGCCGCCAGCGGCGGCTGGCGGCGGGTCGTGGTGGAGAAGCCGTTCGGCTCGGACCTGGCGAGTAGCCGGGAGCTGAACTCCCTTGTCGACACGGTCTTCACTCCACAGGACGTCTTCCGCATCGATCACTATCTGGGCAAGGAGACCGTCCAGAACCTGCTGGCCCTGCGTTTCGCCAACACGCTGTTCGAGCCGACGTGGAACGCGCACTACGTCGACTCGGTGCAGATCACCATGGCCGAGGACGTGGGTATCGGCTCCCGGGCCGGTTTCTACGACTCGGCCGGCGCCGCCCGCGACGTGCTGCAGAACCACCTGCTCCAGCTGCTGGCGCTGACCGCGATGGAGGAGCCGGTGTCGTTCGACGCCGACGCCCTGCGGACAGAGAAGCTGAAGGTGCTGGGAGCCATCTCGCTGCCGTCCGACCTGCGCAGGTACGCCGTCCGCGGCCAGTACCAGACCGGCTGGCTCGGTGGCGAGCGCGTTTCCGGGTACCGGGAGGAGAAGGACATCCCGCTGGAGTCCCGCACCGAGACCTACGCCGCGGTCCGGCTGGAGGTGCAGACCCGGCGGTGGGGCGGTGTCCCGTTCTACGTGCGTACAGGCAAGCGGCTTCCCCGCCGCGTCACTGAGATCGCGGTTTCCTACAAGCGCGCGCCGCACCTGCCGTTCACCGCCACCGACATCGAGGAGCTGGGCCAGAACCAGCTGGTGGTCCGGGTACAGCCGGACGAGGGCGTGACGTTGCGCTTCGGATCCAAGGTGCCCGGCAGCACCATGGAGGTCCGGGACGTCGCCATGGATTTCCTCTACGGCGAGGCGTTCACGGAGTCCTCTCCGGAGGCGTACGAGCGGCTGATCCTGGACGTCCTGCTCGGGGACGCCACCCTGTTCCCCAACCACCGCGAGGTCGAGCTGTCGTGGATGGTGATCGACCCGCTGGAGGAGTTCTGGGCGGGCCAGACGCCGCAGCCTTATGACGCGGGCACCTGGGGGCCGGTCGCGGCCTCCGCCATGCTGCAGTCCGACGGCCGGGTCTGGAGGCGTCCGTGACGACACTGTGGGACACGAACGCCGGCGCGATCGTCAAGGCGCTGTCGGCGGAGCGGCGCGCCGCCGGTGCCGTCGCGTTCGGCATCGTGCTGACGCTGGTCGTGGTGGTGGACGAACGGCACGTGGATGAGGCGGTCGCGGCGGCGACGGTCGGTGCGGCCGCGCACCCCTGCCGGCTGATCGTCGTCACCCGGCGACTGCCGGACTCCCCGGAGCCGCGCCTGGACGCCGAGGTCAGGGTCGGAGGTGGCCTGGGCACCGGCGAGGCCTGCATCCTGCGGATGAACGGACGGCTGGCCCGGCACGCCGAGTCGGTCGTGCTGCCGCTGCTGGCGCCCGACACACCTGTGGTCACCTACTGGTTCGGCGCACCGCCGCAGCGCATCGGGCAGGACCCGCTGGGGGTGCTCGCCGACCGCCGGATCACCGACTGCGCCGAGGCAGCGGACCCACTGCGCGCACTCCGCGAGCGGGCCGCCGACTACCAGCCCGGAGACACCGACCTGTCGTGGACACGGATCACCGACTGGCGGTCCACCGTCGCGGCGGCGTTCGACTCAGCCACCGAGCCGGCGACGTCCGCGCGAATTGCCGCGGAGCCGGACAGCCCGAGCGCCACCCTGCTCGGCGCGTGGATGGGCGACCGCCTCGGCGTGCCGATGAGCGGGGAGGTCTCCCCCGGTCCCGGGATCACCTCCGTGGCGGTGGAGTTCGCCGGAGGCGCCACCATGCGCATCGAGCGGCCGGACGGCCGGCAGGCCACCCTGGTCCGGACGGGGCAGCCGGACAGGACGCTGCCGCTGCACCGCCGTCCGGTGGGCGACCTGCTGGCCGAGGAGCTGCGCCGGCTCGACGCCGACGAGATCTACGCGGCGTCCCTGGCAGCCGGGTTCGGTCCACCCCGGCCCACCAGCTCTCGCGGAGTGCGGGCGGGTACCGGGGAGCGCGATGCCCCCGACGGCTCCCCCGATGCCGACGAGCCGGTCGAGCAGGCTGCCGGCACCCTGCGGTGAGCTCGTCCGCGCTGGTCGTCGTCCACCCGGACGCCGACGTGCTGGCCGCCGCGGCCGCGGCACGGTTGATCGTGACGTTGAGCACCGCCCAGGCAGAGCGCGGGATGGCCTCGGTGGTCCTGACCGGCGGCGGGATCGGCACCCGCATGCTGGCCGCCGTCGCGGCGAGCCCTGCCCGCGACGCCGTCCGCTGGCCGGACGTCGACGTCTGGTGGGGTGACGAGCGGTTCCTGCCCTCCGGGGACGCCGAGCGCAACGAGACAGGCGCCCGGCGGATGTTGCTGGACGCGGTGGAGGTCTCCGCGGAGCGGGTGCACGCGTTCCCGCCGCCCGGCGCGGTGCTCGGTGGCCGCGACCCGGACGCCGCTCCCCATGCCGCCGCCGCGCTGTACCAGGCACAGCTGCAGCGCTGGTGGTCGGACGGCGGCGCCTTCGACGTCGTTCTGCTGGGTGTCGGGCCGGACGGACATGTCGCGTCGCTGTTCCCCGGCGCCCCGGCACTCGAGGCGCAGGACGCAGTGGTGGCGGTGCGGGACGCACCCAAGCCGCCGTCCCAGCGTCACACGCTAACGCTTCCCGCCATCAACAGCGCGCGCGAGGTGTGGCTGCTGGCGGCCGGCGCGGAGAAAGCCGACCCCGTGCGGGCCGTTCGCTCTACGCCCGCTCCCGACCCGTCCAGCGGCAAGCACTCCACCAGCCTCAACATCACCGGCAAGGTGCAGCCGGTGCCGGCGGCGCGGGTCGCCGGCCGGGAGCGCACCCTGTTGCTCGTCGACGCGGCAGCGGCCGGCCAGTGCTCCTAGGGTAAGAGCCCCGCCGCCTCCGGCGGAGGGTCCCGCGATCCGCCGCACGTAAAGATCTCAGCCGGCCGCGCCGATGCCACAACGTGCCCGACACGTCGACTCCCACGCGGCGTCCCCTTGCCGTGGCGGCGGGCTCGGTGGTCCTGATCACCAGTGCGGGCCTGCCGTACAGCACCTAGCAGCTGGGGGCGTCGGCCAGCTTCGTGTCGGCCCTGATCTCCGTGGTGGCCTGCTTCGACCTGCTGTCGGTCCCTGCTGGTCGGCGACTACCGCGACCGTGGCGACGCCCGCCTGCTGGCCATGGCGTGGGCGTACTCCTGGTCGCTGGTCGTCATGGGGGGTTACGCCCTGGCGTTTCCGGGGGCGGTGGCCACCACGCCGCCCCTGGCCGTCACCCCTTCGATGGCGCCGTACCTCTACATCGCCTGGCACGCCGACTTCCCCGTGCTGCTCGGTGCCGCGTGGGCGCTGTGGCCCCGACGCTGGACCAGACCCCTGCGGGCCGGGCTGCGGGCCCGGTTCGCCGCCTGCAGCGTCGTTGCAGCAGGGCTGGCCGGCGCGCTGGTCGTGACCCTGTTCGTCGTCAATGCTGCCGAGCTGCCGAGCCTCATCAACGGGGTGGACACCTCGCGGATGACGACACTGACCGCCCCGATCGCCCTGCCCGCGGTCGTGCTAGCGCTCGTGGCGGCCATGCACGGGACCGGCGACGGGAGGGACCGGAACGATGGTCCGCGGTGGCCATCCTGGTCTGCCTGTGCGACCTGATCCTCACCTACTACTCCGGTACTCGGTACAGCCTGGGCCGGTACTGCGGCCGTTCGCTGACGCTGGTGTCTGCCGGCGTGGTGCTGGTCGCGATGCTGGCCGAGTTCTCCCCCCTCAAGACCCGGGCCGAGCAGGACGCGGCCAGGCTGCGATCGATGGGCGGCATCATCGCCGGGGCGCGGGACGCCATCTACTCGACCGATCGCGAGCGCGCCCTCACCTCCTGGAACGCCGCGGCCCAGGAGCTCTACGGCTACAGCGCTGCGGAGGTGATCGGGACACCGCTGGACCACCTGGTTCCGAGCGACCGGGCGGACGAGTTTCGGGACTGGTCGGCCCGCATCGCCGCCGGCGGACAGGTCAACGAGGTCGAGACGGTCCGCCGCCGCAAGAACGGCACGACGGTCGAGGTGTCGCTGACGCTCTCCCCAGCTCTGGACGCCGACGGCGGTGTCACCGGTGTATCGATCACGGCTCGGGACATCACCGAACGCCGCCGGGCGGAGGCCCAGCTGCGTCGTGAGGCCATCGTGTTCAACCGGATGACCGACATGGTCGTGCTGCTCGGTCCGGACGGACGTGTCCTCGACTGCAATCCGGCCGCCGAGCGGATCACCCGTCTCAACCGCCAGGTGCTGCTGGGCGGCCTCGCCGCCTCGCCCGAGCTGGCCGCCGCGTACGCCCGGTGCGCGGCCGTCGCGAGCCGCCTTCCCGACGACGAGACCTGGACCGGCGATCTGGCCTTCCCCCGGGCGGACGGCAACCGAGCGGTGGCGGAGTCGGTCCTGGTGCCGCTGTGCACCGGCGATGGCACCCTCTCCAGCCTGATCCTGGTCGGCCGGGACGTCACCGCCGCGCGCGCGGCCGCGGCCGCGCTGGCCGACGCGGAACGGCGGTTCACCCTCGCCTTCACGCAGGCACCGATCGGCGTGCTGCTGACCAGCCTGGACGCGCGGAACTTCGGCCGCCTGCTCAGCGCGAATCCGGCGCTGTGCCGAATGCTCGGATACGGGCGGACCCAGCTGCTGGAGCGCACGCTGGCCGACATCACGCATCCCGAGGACGTCCCCCAGCTCGACGCGCAGTTGCAGGAGGTGCTCGGCGGCGCCCGGTCCTCGCTGCATCTGGAGGTGCGCCAGTTGCGCGCCGACGGTGGCGCGCTGTGGGCCTCGATCAGCGTGTGCTGCAGCGGACCGGTGCGGTCGTCACGGTCGGCCAGCTACCCGTGCTGGCAGCCCATCCCGCCCTGCTGCGCCAGGTGTTCGGCAACCTGATCGGCAACGCCGTCAAGTACGTGGCTGCCGGCGTGGCCCCGCAGGTGGCCGTCACCGCCCGGCAGACGACGTCCGGATGGTCCTTCGCCGTCGCGGACAACGGCATCGGCATTCCGGCGGCGGCCCGGCGCCGGGTGTTCCGGCTGTTCCACCGCGAGACCAGCAGCGGTTACGAGGGGACCGGCATCGGACTGACCACCTGCAAGCGGATCGTGGAACGTCACGGCGGCACAATGGGTGTGGAGCCGGCCGGGGACACCGGGGACACGCGGGCCGCCGGGAACGGCTCGGTCTTCACCTTCACGATCCCAGCGGCGGTCCCGACGGCGCTCCGGTCGACTGTTCCGACCCAGCCTGCCGGCGTCAGCGAACCCGCTGCGGTCGCGGCCTGAGCCGACCGCTACCTGACGCAGGCCGAGCGTCGTCCGCTCAGCCGCTCTGCTGGCGCAGCTTGGCCAGCGCCTCCTGCAGCAGCGCCTCGCCGTCCTGATCGTTGCGGCGCTCCCGCACGTACGCCAGGTGGGTCTTGTACGGCTCGTTCCGCGGCGCCGAGGGGACGGCGGAGCGGTCCTGACCGGCGGGCAGCCCGCAGCGGGGACAGTCCCAGGTGTCCGGAATCTCCGCCTCGGCAGCGAAGGACGGCCTGGTCTCGTGGTCGTTCGCGCACCAGAAGGACATGCGGCGCCGTGGCGCTGCGTCTCCGCGCTCCGCCTCGCCCATCGGGCCGGCTCCGACCCGGCTCCCCCGAATTGCGCTCCCACCGGCCATGAAACGAACTCCTCGATTGGATCGTGCGTGCCTGCGCGTCCCCGGCCGTGCCGAGCGGGCGCCACCTGATGCTGGCAGGCAGTCTACGTACCGGCGAGCCGTTTGCGGGGCGTCTCAGCGCTTCTGCAGCAGTCCGAGTGCGACCACGCAGGCGAACCAGATGATTCCCGAGAAGATCGTGATGCGGTCGAGGTTCTTCTCCACCACCGACGAACCGCCGAGGGACGAGCTCACACCGCCGCCGAACATGTCCGAGAGCCCGCCGCCCTTACCGCGGTGCAGCAGGATGAACACGATCAGGAGCAGACTGGTGAGGATGAGCAGCAGCGACAGGAAGAGGACCACTTAGACGAGCACCCTCTCTTCGGGGAAGTGACAGGCCACCTGGTGGCGCGGGGCGATCTGCAGCAGCGGCGGGGTCACCGTGCGGCAGATCTCCTGAGCCTTCCAGCACCGGGTGTGGAACCGGCAGGCGGGCGGCGGATTGAGCGGACTGGGAACGTCTCCCGCGAGCAGTATGCGCTCACGGGTGCGCTCGCGCTCGGGGTCCGGAATCGGCACCGCGGACAGCAGGGCGTGCGTATACGGATGCAGCGGATGCTCGTACAGCCCCTCCCGATTCGCCAGCTCGACGATCGTGCCTAGATACATCACGGCAACCCGGTCGCTGATGTGCCGCACCACCGACAGGTCGTGCGCGATGAACACGTACGTAAGCTTGAGCTCCTCCTGCAGGTCCTCCAGCAGGTTGATCACCTGCGCCTGGATCGACACGTCCAGCGCGGAGACCGGCTCGTCCGCCACGATGAGCTTGGGCCGCAGCGCCAGCGCGCGGGCGATGCCAATGCGCTGCCGCTGACCGCCGGAGAACTCGTGCGGATACCGGTTGTAGTGCTCCGGACTGAGACCGACCAGCTCGAGCAGATCCTGGACCGCGCGCTTCACGCCGTGCGGCGTCTGAACCTTCTGCAACCGGAACGGTGCGCCGACAATGGTGCCGATGGTGTGCCGCGGATTCAGCGACGAGAACGGATCCTGGAAGATCATCTGGATCTCGCGGCGGAACGGCCGCATCTGCGAGCGTGACAGCCCGGTGATGTCCCGCCCGTCGAACACGATGCGCCCATCGGTGGGCTCGAGCAGTCGCAGCAGCAGGCGGCCCATCGTCGACTTGCCGCAACCAGTCTCGCCCACGACGCCGAGCGTCTCGCCCGACTCGACGTCGAACGTGACGCCGTCGACCGCCCTCACGGCACCGACCTGCTTCTGCAGCACGATGCCGCGGGTGACGGGGAAGTGCTTTTTGAGGTCCTCAACCTGCAGCAGCGGCTGCGCGGCCGCCGTCACAGCTTGGGGGCGATCTCTGTGCGAAAGATCTCGCGGCGCTCCTGAGGGTTCAGATGGCAGGCGACGGAGTGCCCGGCACCACTGTCGGTGAGCAGCGGCACCTCGACCCGGCTGCGGTCGCCGTTACGGCCGTCGTACGGGCACCGCGGGTGGAAAGCGCAGCCGGACGGGACGTTGATCAGGCTCGGCGGACTGCCCGCGATCGGCTGCAGGCGGGAGCTGCGCGCGCGGTCGAGGCGGGTCACCGACTGCAGCAGTCCCCAGGTGTAGGGGTGCTCCGGGCGGTAGAAGATGTCGTCAACCGAGCCGTACTCGACGGCCTTTCCGGCGTACATCACTAGGATGTCGTCCGCCACCTCGGCCACCACCCCGAGGTCGTGAGTGATCAGGATGATCGCGGAGTGGAACTCGCGCTGCAGGTCCGTCATCAGCTCGAGAATCTGCGCCTGCACCGTGACGTCCAGCGCGGTCGTCGGCTCGTCGGCGATCAACAGCTCCGGATTGCACGACAGCGCCATGGCGATCATCGCGCGTTGCCGCATGCCGCCCGAGAACTGGTGCGGATAGTCATCGACCCGACGGTCCGGCTGCGGAATGCCCACCCGGTCCAGCATCTCCACCGCGCGCGCCCGAGCCTGCTTCTTGGTCACCCGGTTGTGCACCCGGTACGCCTCGGCGATCTGCGACCCGACGGTGAAGTACGGATGCAGCGCGCTGAGCGGGTCCTGGAAGATCATGGCCATCCGGGAGCCACGCAGGACACGCACCTCCTCCTTGCTGGCCGCCACGAGTTCGGTGTCTCCCAGCCACACCTCACCCGACAGCCGGGCGTTGGTGCCCTTCTGCAGGCCGAGGATGCCCAGGCTGGTCACGCTCTTGCCCGACCCCGACTCCCCGACGATGCCGAGCGTCTTGCCACGCTCCAGGTTGAAGCTGAGGCCGTCGACCGCACGCACGAGCCCGTCGTCGGTCGGGAAGTGGATCCGGAAGTCGCGGACGTCGAGGAAAGCGGTGGGTCTGGACGTGGCCGCCGGGGCCACCCCGGCCAGCGGCGAGGACATCAGGAGTACCGCACCTTCGGGTCGACGATGACATAGAGGATGTCGACGATCAGGTTCGCCATCACGATGAAGAACGCGGCCACCAAAGTGATACCGACGATGATCGGCAGGTCGATGTTGCCGAGGGCGAGCAGCAGCAGCTGCCCCATGCCCGGCATGCCGAACACGCTCTCGGTCAGGATGGCGCCGCCGAGCAGGGCGCCCAGATCCAGGCCGAAGATCGTCACGATCGGGGTGAGAGCGGCCCGCAGGCCGTGCCGGCCGATCACCCGGCTCTCCGCCAGACCCTTGGCCCTGGCCGTGCGGATGTAGTCCTCCCCCATGGTCTCGAGCATGTTGGCCCGGGTCATGCGGGCGTACAGCGCGGCGTAGAGGAAGGCCAGCACGAACCACGGCATGAGCAGGTTCTGCGCCCAGGCCAGCGGGTCCTCCCGCAAGGGCACGTATCCGGGGAACGGCAGCACCTGCCACAGATAGGACAGGAAGAACATCGCCAGCAGCCCCGTAAAGTACACGGGAAGTGAGACGCCGGCGAGCGCCAGGGTCATCGCCGCGCGGTCGAACGCGCTCCCCCGTTTGAGGGCGGACAGGATGCCGGTCGAGACTCCGATGAGCAGCCACAGCGCCGCGGCGCCCAAAGCGATGGAGAGCGTGACCGGGAAGCGGTCCTTGATCAGTTCCCACACCGGCTCGTCGTTCTTGAACGAGAAGCCGAAACACGGCGCCGGACAGTGGCTCACCTGGGTGCCCTCCCCGTAGTCCCGTCCGGCGACCAGGCCCTTGAGGTAGAGGCCGTACTGCTCGGGAACCGGCTTGTCCAGCCCGAGCTTGTGGTTGATGATCTCGATGCGCTCAGGCGTGCAGGCCCGGCCGCAGGCCAGCACGGCCGGATCCGCCGGCATCAGGAAGAAAACGCTGAACGTGATGGCGCTGATCGCGAGCAGGATGACGAAGACGCCGATCAGGCGGCGGACGATGTAGCGACCCATGCCGGTCCTTGTCTGTCGGTCTCGTCGGTGCTGCGGATGTCGGTCACGGCGCGTCCCTGTGCTCTGCTGCCCTGGTTGCGGTCTGGGTCACTGGGGTGATCGCGGCGCTAGTTGCGGTTGGCCCGGGGATCGAGCGCATCGCGCAGGCCGTCGCCGAACAGGTTGAACGCCAGCACGGTGACGAACAGGGTGATGCCGGGCACGGCCACGTACATCGGGTCCACCCGGTACCAGCGGATGGCGCTGGACAGCATCTCCCCCCACGACGGGGTGGGCGGCTTGACGCCTACTCCCAGGAACGACAGCGCCGCCTCGGTCAGGATGTTCGTCGGGATGATGAGCGTGGAGTACACGAGGATCGGCGCGGCGAGGTTCGGCAGCAGCTGCTTGAAGATGATGTGCGCGTCGGAGGCGCCGAGCGAGCGGGCCGCGTCGACGAACTCCCGCTCCCGCAGCGAGAGCGTCTGCCCCCGGATGATGCGCCCGATGTAGGGCCAGGCGAAGAACCCGATGAGGAACACCAGCAGCGCCGTGCGGTTCACACCGGAGACCACGGCGACGATTGCGATCTGGAACACCAGAACCGGGAAGGCGAGCAGCACGTCCATGAGGCGGCTGATGGCGTTGTCGACCCAGCCCCCGAAGTAACCGGCGGTCACCCCCATGACCGCACCGATGGTCACGGATACGGCGGTGGCGAGCACAGCGATCAGCAGTGAGATGCGTGCGCCGTAGACGATGCGGCTGAAGATGTCCCGGCCCGTACCGGGCTCGACGCCGAGCCAGAAATCTTTGTCGATCCCGCCGAACCGGCCCTCCGGCGCGCCACCCAGGGCGCTGTTGAGCTTCTCGGAGTAGAAGACGTTAGGTGGGTGGCCGTTCAGGGCTGTGAGCAGCGGAGCACAAATGGCCACCAGCGACAGGAAGATGATGATCGCGAGGCCGGCGAGCGCCACCTTGTCGCGCTTGAGCCGCATCCACGAGATCTGCGTCAGCGACCTCCCCTGGATCTTCGGCTGCCCGGCCAGCACCGCCTCCGGCTCGGCCGCCTGTGCCGACGGCTGCAGATCCAGCGGAGCAGTCACGTCGCCCCCTTCGAAAGCCATGCTGCAGGTTCCCGCTGCGGTTTCCGTCGATCCCCCCCCGCTCACAGGGCGTCATGCGTCAACCTATGCGTCCGAAACTGCTCGACCAACCGCAGCCACCGCCAGTGTCGCAATCGTGACCTGCAGTGAGACCGCCTTCGCCGGTGATCACGCCGGGGATGCCGGTGAGCAGGACGAAGCCCGATGCCTCCCCCTGCCTGCCGCTGTGTTGGTGGGGCGCGACGACGAGGGGAGGGCCGCTGGCCGGCCC
>JALYNC010000065.1 GCA_030773415.1 Actinomycetota bacterium | reverse complement strand
GCGTCGCGCATCACGCGACGCGGGCCCTCGGCGTTACCGCCTGGTTGGGCTACCGAACCCCAACGAGTTGCATCGAGCTAGAAGCCCGGCCCGTGCGAGTGGCCGTGCCCGTGGCCGCCGGCGGACTCCTCTTCCGCGGGCTTGTCCGCGACGAGGGTCTCGGTGGTGAGCAGCATCGAGGCGATGGAGGCCGCGTTCTGCACGGCAGAGCGGGTCACCTTGACCGGGTCGACGACACCGGCGGCGAGGAGGTCCCCGTACTCACCGGTCGCGGCGTTCAGGCCCGAGCCGGCAGGCAGTTCCCGGATCCGGGACACCGCGACGAAGCCCTCCAGCCCAGCGTTCTGCGCGATCCACCGCGCCGGCTCCGACAGTGCCTTGCGCACGATTGAGACGCCGGTCGCCTGGTCACCGGACAGGCCGAGGCCGTCGTCGAGAACCGTGGAGGCGTGCACGAGCGTGCTGCCACCACCGGCCACGATGCCCTCCTCGACCGCCGCGCGGGTGGCGGAGATGGCGTCCTCGAGCCGGTGCTTCTTCTCCTTCAGCTCCACCTCGGTGGCCGCGCCCACACGGATGACGCCGACGCCGCCGCTGAGCTTCGCGAGCCGCTCCTGCAGCTTCTCGCGGTCCCAGTCGGAGTCGCTGGCTTCGATCTCGCCCTTGATCTGGCGCACCCGATCGCTGATGGCGGACGCATCCCCGCCACCGTCGACGATGGTGGTGTCGTCCTTGGTGATCGTCACCTTGCGGGCGGTGCCGAGGACCTCGAGGCCGACCTGGTCGAGCTTGAGCCCGACCTCGGCGCTGACCACCTCTGCGCCGGTCAGCACGGCCATGTCCTGCAGCATTGCCTTGCGGCGGTCCCCGAAGCCGGGGGCCTTGACGGCAGCAGCGTTGAACGTGCCGCGGATCTTGTTCACCACCAGGGTGGACAGCGCCTCACCCTCGACGTCCTCCGCGATGATCACGAGGGCCTTGCCAGCCTGGACGACCTTCTCCAGCAGCGGCAGCAGTTCGGCGATGCTGGAGATCTTGCCGGAGGTGAGCAGGATGAACGGGTCGTCGTAGACCGCCTCCATGCGCTCGGTGTCGGTCACGAAGTAGGGCGAGATGTAGCCCTTGTCGAACTGCAGGCCCTCGGTGAACTCCAGCTCGAGGCCCATGGTGTTGGACTCCTCGACGGTGATCACGCCGTCCTTGCCGACCTTGTCCATCGCCTCGGCGATCAGCTCGCCGATGCGGGTGTCCTGTGCGGAGATCGCCGCAACCTGGGCGATGTCGTCCTGCGTCTCGATCTCCCGCGCGGTGGACAGCAGGTGGTCGGACACGGCGGCAACGGCCTTGTCGATGCCGACCTTGAGGGCCAGTGGGTTGGCGCCGGCCGCCACGTTGCGCAGGCCCTCGCGCACCATCGCCTGCGCCAGCACGGTGGCGGTGGTGGTGCCGTCACCGGCCACATCGTTGGTCTTGGTGGCGACTTCCTTGGCGAGTTGGGCGCCCATGTTCTCGTACGGGTCGTCCAGCTCGACCTCGCGGGCGATCGTCACACCGTCGTTGGTGATGGTGGGGGCGCCGTAGTTCTTGCCGATGACGACATTGCGGCCGCGCGGGCCGAGCGTCACCTTCACAGCGTTGGCGAGTGCGTCCACACCGCGCTCGAGGGAGCGGCGGGCGTCCTCGGAGAACTCGAGAATCTTTGCCATGTGCGGGGTCCTCTCGCGGCGCCGCCCCGGGCCGAGAGGGCTCCGGGGCGGTACCAGCAGTAGATGGGGCGGGATTACTTCTCGATGACCGCGAGGATGTCGCGGGCCGAGAGGACCAGGTACTCCTCGCCCCCGTACTTGACCTCCGTGCCGCCGTACTTGCTGTAGAGCACGACGTCGCCCACGGCGACGTCGAGCGGAATGCGCTGGCCGTCCTCGAACCGGCCGGGGCCCACCGCGAGAACGGTGCCCTCCTGGGGCTTCTCCTTGGCGGTGTCCGGAATCACCAGCCCGGATGCGGTGGTGTTCTCCGCCTCGTTGGTCTGGACCACGATGCGGTCCTCGAGCGGCTTGATGGCAACCTTGGTGGCGGTCGTCACGATCTGACCTCCCCTTTCCTGACGTGGGCGTCTTGGGTTGTGGGGCGACCGGAGCGCCTGCCGTCGCGGGGATCAGGTGCTGGGTCGAACTGATGGTGGAGTTGGACTCGGCAGTACGTCGAAGGGAGCGTCCAGCGCCGGGGCGCTTGGCACTCTCACCCTTCGAGTGCTAGTCGAAATCTAGAGCGCCAGTCGGCACGGCGTCAACACGGACCCGCTACGCAGGGCCGAGAGCCGGAATAGAAACGGAACCTGTTCACATGTTCACGCTGGACGAGGTCATCGTGCGTCGGGGCGAGGCGACCCTGCTGGACCGCGTCACCACGACCGTCCGCTGCGAGGGCTGCACCGCCATCGTCGGGCCCAGCGGGGCAGGAAAGTCGACACTGCTGCGCTTGCTCAACCGGCTGGAGGAACCCACCTACGGGGTGGTGCGCTACCGGGACGTGCCCGTGCGGCAGCTGAACGTCCTGCAGCTGCGCCGCCGGGTGAGTCTGGTCGGGCAGCGACCGGTGCTGCTCACCGATGTGGTGCTCGACGACCTGCGGGTCGGCGCACCGGAGCTCTCGGAGGCGGACGGCAGGCGGCTGCTGCACCGGGTAGGGCTGGCGGAGGAGTTCGCGTTGCGGCCGACGGCCACGCTGTCCGGCGGCGAGGCACAGCGGGTGTGCCTGGCCCGGGCCCTCGCCGTGTCACCCGAGGTGCTGCTGCTGGACGAGCCCACTTCCTCGCTGGACGAGGAGAGCGCCGCAGCCGTGGAGCGGACCATCCGCGACCTCGTCGACTCCGGCGTGGGCTGCCTGCTGGTGACCCACTCGGCCGGCCAGGCTCGGCGCCTGGCCGACTGTGCGCTGGTTCTCGCCGCAGGGCGACTGATCGAGGACGGCCCGCCGGCTGGCACCGCGTACCTGGGCTCGGGGCCATGACGACGTCGGCGGCCGTGCCCACGTGGGTGGGTGTCGCGCTATCGGTGCTGTTGGTCGTCGTGGCGGGCGTCGTGGTCAGGTGGGCGCGGGTCGGCCTGGGTCGTGATCTGCTGATCGCGGCGTTACGTGCCGCGGTCCAGCTTGCGGCGGTGGGAGCGGTGCTGCTCGTGCTGTTCCGGCACACCGGCCTGCCGGGCGCGCTCGCGTGGGTCACCGGAATGGTGCTGCTCGCCGGTCAGGTTGCCGGGCGGCGAGCAGCGTCCGCCCCGCAGGCCGCGCTCACGGCCACGGTAGCCATCGCTGGAGGCAGCTGCGCCACGCTGGGACTGCTGCTGGCGCTCGGAGTCATCAGCACCCAGGGGCGGGTGGTGGTCCCCGTGGGCGGCATGGTGGTGTCCGGGGCGATGCAGGCGGCGACCCTGACCCTGCGCCGCGTCGCCGAGGACGCGGTGGCGTCCCGTCCGCAGATCGAGGCGCGGCTGTCCCTGGGGTTATCGGCCCGCGAGGCCTTCGCACCGTCGGCCCGATCGGCGCTGCGCAACGCGCTGATCCCGAGCATCGACGCCACCCGCGTCGTGGGACTGATCTCGCTTCCCGGAGCGATGACGGGGCTGATCCTGGCGGGGGTGGATCCGCTGACGGCGATCCGCTACCAGATCGTGGTGATGTACATGCTCCTGGCGTCGGCCGCTATCACCGCCGTCGCGGCCACGGCGCTGGCCACCCGGGCCCTGTTCGACGATGCCGCTCGCCTGCGCCCCATCCCTGGTTGAGGTTGCGGGTGGCCCTCCTGGGGTGAAGGTCAGGTCAGCGGCTTGTCGTAGTGCTGGAAGGCGGTGTCGAGCCCGTAGCCCTCTGACCGGTACAGCGCCTGCGCGGACGTGTTGTCGACGGCCGTGGACAGGCTCAGGCCCACCGCGCCGGCCCGGCGGGCTTCCACCTCGGCCTGACGCATCAGTGCCCGCGCCACGCCCCGCCGCCGGCCGGCCGGCGCCACGAACAGATCGTTGAGCACCCATCGGGGCGCGGCGCTGACCGAGGAAAACGTCGGGTAGAGCTGCGCGAAACCGGCAGCATCCCGCCCGCCCGCGCGGTCGGAGGCCAGCAGCACCACCGACTCGCCGTTGCGAATCCGGTCGGCGAGGAACTGCCGGGCGATATCCAGGTCGTAAGGACGGCCGTAGAACTCCCGGTAGGCGGCGAACAGCGGCGCCACCGCCGCCAGGTCGTCCAGCGTCGCCGTGCGGATCTCGATTCCCCGGGCCGCGGCGCCGCCCCCCGGAACACCAACAGCCTCGTCGCTCATCGTCTGAGACTAGAGAGCGGAGCGGCAAGGGCCTCACGCGAGGACCACAGCGACGAACGCGACGTACCCCAGCGACAGCACCGCGCCGCTCCCCCGGTTCAGCCGGCCGCCTTGGCCGGCGGTCACCACCACGAGCGGCAGGGCAGCGGCCAGCAGTGCCGGGCCGAGCAGGCCGGAGAGCTCCAGCGGGCGCACCAAGGCCGCGCTGCCGAGCGTGATCGTGGAGTTGTAGGCGGCCGAGCCGACGATGCCGGCCACCGCGACCTCGTCGACGCCCCGGCGGGCGGCGGCCCAGACCAGCGCGAACAGCTCGGCCGTCGTGGCCAGCGCCAGCAACGTGAGGCCGACCACGCTGTCGTCCACCCCCAGCGAGTCCACGGCCCGGATCGCCCCCGCTACCGCCGCCCAGCCGCCTGCGGTCATCAAAGCGATGCCCAGCAGCAGCAGGAGCAAGGGCGTGCAGGAGACACCGGACCGGCCGCCGGCGGCACGCTCGCCTGTCGGCGCGCTGCGTCCAGCCAGCTGCGGCGACTCAGCCGGCTCCCCGAGCTCCGGCAACTCGGCAAGCTCCCCCAGCACAGGTGGTCGGCGCTCCCGCCGCCACACGGCCACCACACCGACGACGTAGATCGCCACGAGCGCGCCTCCCTCGGCGCGTCCCACCCGCCCGTCTGCCACCACCGCCAACGCGGCCAGCCCGGCCAGCGCCGACGCCCCCGCATAGCCGCGCACCCGAGGCCCGACCGGCAGGGGGCGTGCAACGGCCGCGGCACCGAGTGCCAGCGTGAGCATGGTGATGTTGGCTCCGAGTGCGTCCCCCGCGGCGAGATCGGGCCGCGCCGCCCCGGCTGCCAGCACCGCCGTGACCAGCTCCTCGGGCTCGGCGCCCGCCAACAGCAGGCCCACCGCGAGCGACGTGACACCAAGACCCGTCCCGGCCCGGCCGGCGTTCTCGGCGAACATCTCCGCGCCCGCGACGAGCAGCGCCGCCGCTACCAGCAACAGCCCTACGCCGGTCACCATGGACGTCTCAGCGCATCCGCAGGGCCGGATCGGCGCCGACGTCCAGCGGCGAGGGTGACCGGTCGGCACTCATCATCGCGGCACCCAGCGCCGCCACCATCGCGCCGTTGTCGGTGCACAACGCGGGGCGGGGCACCCGAAGCCGCACACCGGCGGCATCGCAGCGCTGCTGTGCCAACGCTCGCAGCCGCGAGTTGGCGGCGACGCCACCACCGATCAGGAGGTGGTCGACCCCGAAGTCGCGACAGGCGGCGATGGACTTGCGGGTCAGGACGTCGACCACCGCCTCCTGGAAGGACGCCGCGACGTCAGCGACCGGCACCGGCTCGCCCGCTCGCCCGCGCGCTTCGATCCAGCGGGCAACGGCCGTCTTGAGGCCGGAGAAGGAGAAGTCGAACGTGCCGTCATCGGCCTTGCCCCGCGGAAAGGCGATCGCGTTGCCGGCGCCGTCGCGGGCCACCCGGTCCACGTGGGGGCCACCCGGAAACGGCAGCCCGAGCAACCGGGCCACCTTGTCGAACGCCTCGCCCGCCGCGTCGTCGACCGTCGCACCCACCGGCTGCACCGGGCCCGTGAGCTCGGGCACGAGCAGCAGGGACGAGTGCCCGCCGGACACGAGCAGCGCCATACAGGGCTCCGGCAGCGGCCCGTGATCCAGCACATCGACGGCGACGTGGGCGTTCAGGTGGTTCACCGCGTACAGCGGAAGCCCCAGGGCGACGGCGTACGCCTTGGCGGCGGCCACGCCGACCAGCAGCGCGCCGGCCAGCCCGGGGCCCGCCGTGACGGCGATGGCGTCCAGCTCGGCCAGTCGCACGCCCGCCGCGTCCAGCGCACGGTGCACCGCCGGCACCATCGCCTCCAGATGCGCCCGGCTCGCCACCTCCGGCACGACACCACCAAAACGCGCATGCTCTTCGACGCTGGAGGCGATCTCGTCGGCCAGCAGGGTCCGGCCGCGCACGATGCCGATGCCGGTCTCGTCGCACGAGGTCTCGATGCCCAGCACCAACGGCCCGTCCGGCCGGCTCATTGCCCGACCCGTGTCGCGGAGGAGGGGGTGCGCTGCATGATGATCGCGTCCACTCCGCTGGGTTGGTAGTACCCGCGGCGGCGCGCGACCGGCTCGAAACCGTACCGCCGGTAGAGCCGCTGCGCGCCGTCGTTGTCGGCGCGTACCTCCAGACCCACGGTGCTCCGGCCGCGTCCGGCCGCCTCGGCGAGAAGTGCCTCCAGCAGGGCCCGCCCCACGCCCCTACCCTGGGCGGACCGCCGCACGGCGAGCGTCTGCACGAACGCCTCGTCCGGGTACACGCACAGCCCGCCGTAACCGAGCAGCAGCTCCGTCTCGTGGCCGTCGGCCGGCGCGACAGCCGGGCCCGCACTGCCGACGGCAGCACCGGGCCCGGCGTCGGCGGCGTCACCGGGATCGGTGCCGGCAGCGCCGCCGGGATCCGTGCCGGCAGCGCCGCCGGAAACGGTCGCCACCAGGTAGTACCGGGTGTCGGTCTGCGCCAGCTCCGACCAGAACATGCGCTCGGACCAGGGCTCGTCGCCGAACAGCTCCTGCTCGACGGGCAGGATGCGCTCGATGTCCCACCAGCGCATCGGCCGCAGGGTGACGCTCACCCCGCCGTCGCAGTGCCGGCCGTCCGGGCCGGCGCAGTGCCGGAGGCGGTCACGGGCGCAGTGCCGGAGGCGGTCACGGGCGCAGTCCCCGACGCGGTGCCGGCCGGGTGCTGCCGGGCGGGCTGTGGAACGGCGTCCGGCCGGCGCAGGTAGAGCGGGATCAGGGGCTCGGGGAAATCGCCGCGCAGCACGGCCGGCGCGACCAACCGCGCCAGCGCTGCTCCCGTGGGATATCCGTGCTCGCCCGGCAGCAGGTCGGGGTACAGCGCGGTGGCCGACCCGAGCACGGGGCGACCCGAAACGGGAACCTCCGCCGGGCGGCTGACGAACGGACCCTGCGTGCGCACACCGTCCGTGTACGCCGCCCAGTACACCTCGCGGCGTCGGGCGTCCGTCGCGACGATGCGCGAGCCGGTGGTGTTCCAACCCAGGACGTCCAGCGAGCAGCGGCCGTACGCGGGGACTCCCAATGCGTCCGCCAGCGCGGCGGCCGTCATGATGCCCACCCGCAGGCCGGTGAACGGCCCCGGCCCGAGCCCGACAGCGACGGCGTCCAGCTGCCCGGCGGCGCGGCCGGCGCGCTCGAGCACCTGCGCCACCCCGGCCGCGACCAGCTCACCGTGGCGGCGGGCGTCGACGACGTCGAAGGTGGCGAGCACCTGCACCTGCGGCGCGCCCGGCTCTCCGGTCACCTCGGTCAGTGCGACGGTCACCGCGGGCGTGGCGGTGTCCAGAGCGAGCAGCAGCACGTGTCGAGGCTAGCCCGATACGTCGGATCTGCGGACTCCCAGCCGCCCACAGCGGCCGCCCCGGAGGCACAGCGGCCGACCCGGAGGCACAGCGGCCGACCCGGAGGCACAGCGGCCGACCCGGAGGCACAGCAGCCGCCCCGGGCGGTCACTCGTGGCGGTAGCGCTCGATGAGCTCGGACTTCACAACCCGTCCCGAGGCGCTGTGGGGCAGCGCTTCCACGAAGTCGAGCCGGTGGGGGTGCTTGTAGCGCGCCAACTTGTCCCGCGACCAGCCGAGAATGTCGGTGCGCACCTCGCGGTCACTGCGGTCGGCGTAGTCCGGTGTCCGGACCACGAGGGCGCAGACCTCCTCACCGAACTGCTCGTCCGGGATGGGGATCACCGCGACCTCGGCAACGGCCGGGTGACGGATCAGCACCTCCTCGATCTCGCGGGGGTACACGTTGAACCCACCACGCAGCACCATGTCCTTCTTGCGGCCGACGATCGTGATGAAGCCGTCCGCGTCCCGGGTTCCGAGGTCACCGGAGCGGAACCAGCCGTCGACGATCGCCTCTGCCGTCGCCCGCCGGCGATCGTGGTAGCGCGGCATGACGTTGTGGCCACGGATCACCACCTCGCCTTCCTCACCCACCGGAAGCAGCTGGATGCGGTCCTCGACGTCGGCTTGCGCGATCTCGACGTCCACCCCCCAGATCGGCCGTCCCACCGTGCCGGGCTTGCGGCCGTACGCCGGCTGGTTGAACGTCGCGACGGGCGCCGTCTCCGACAGTCCGTAACCCTCGTAGACGGCGGCGCCGAACAGCTTCTCGAACTCGTCCATCACCTCCACGGAGATCGGCGCGCCACCGGAGGTGGCCAGCCGTAGCGGGGGGCGCCGGTCGTCAGCCGCAGCCGCCTCCAGCAGCGCGCGGTACATGGTGGGCACTCCCTGGAAGATCGTTACTCCATGGGTGACCATCCGCTCCAGGGCGCCGCGGCCGTCGAACCGGGTCATCAGCACCACGGTGGCGCCGGCGCGAAAACCGGCGTTCATGCAGCAGGTCTGCCCGAAGGAGTGGAACAGCGGCAGACAGCCGAGCACCACGTCCTGCTGCGAGAGGTGCACCACGTCCGTGGCGCACAGCTGCGCATTCATCACCAGGTTGAGGTGGGTGAGCACCGCGCCCTTGGGCTGTCCGGTGGTGCCGGACGTGTAGATGATGACGGCCTCGTCGTCCGGCTCCCGCTTGACGTAGCCCTCGAGGGGAACGGCCGCGTCCCCCAGCTCCTCCAGCCGCTCGACATCGTCCTGATCGCCGTGGAGGTCGCGCACCGACAGCAGCGGAACCCCCGCCAGGTGCGCTCCCTTGAGGCCCTGCCCCAGGAGGGTGAAGGCGCAGACCAGGATCTCCGCTCCGGAGTCCTCGACGGCGAACGCGATGTCCTCCGGAGTGAGCAGCACGTGCAGCGGCACGACCACCCCGCCCACGGCGAGGATCGCGTAGTAGACGGCCGCGAACTCCGGGACGTTGGGGCACAGCAGCGCGACGGGGTCGCCGGGGGCGATCTTGCGGGCGCGCAGCACCGCCGCGTACTGCCGGCTGCGCTGCCACAGCTGCTCGTACGTGACGCTCTCGTCGTCCAGCACGACCGCCGTCCGGTCGGGATATCGCTGCGCGGACTCGGCCAGCACCGCGGCGAGTGACAGGCTCACGGATCTCCTCGCGATTCGGACGTCCGGCGCGCGGACGGGCTCTTTCGGACGGCGGTCGGAACGATCCTGCCGGTTTCGGACCGCCGATGTCACGGCGCGGCAGCGATGGGCCGTACCCCTCAGCCGCCCGAGGACTCTTCGAGCGCCGCCTCGATGCCCGCCCAGCGCGCGCCGACGCCCTCGACGGTCACCAGGCGCCGCTCGGCGCCCGCGGACAGGGACGGCTGCTGCTCGTCCGGATCGGCGATGTCCCGCTCGATGGTCACGACCAGCCGGGAGTCGCTGAGCCCTTCAACCAGGCCGGCGCCCCACTCCACCACCGTGACCGACTCCTCGAGCGCCGCGTCGAGGTCCAGGTCGTCCACCTCGGCGAGGCCACCCAGCCGGTAGGCGTCGACGTGCACCAGAGGCAGCCGCCCGCCCCCGTGCACCCGGGCGATCACGAACGTCGGCGACACGACGGGCCCCTCGACGCCGAGCCCCGCACCGATGCCCTGGGTGAGCGTGGTCTTGCCCGCCCCGAGCCCGCCGGACAGCACGATCAGATCAGCCGGGCGCAGCAGGGCGGCCAACCGCCGGCCGAGCTGCCGCATCGCGGCATCGCTGTTGATGATCAACGCCATCCTGACCCCGGCCCGGCAGCACGACGCGACATCAGTCGGTTTCCCGCCCGGACTCCAGCCGCTCCACCAGATCGGCGACGGTGCGTAGATCGACCCGCAGGGCGGCGAGCGGCGCTCCGGCCGGACCGAACCGGATCGCGGCGGACGGGTGGTATGTCGCCACCAGCAGGCGGTCCCGCCACGGCAGCGCAGCGCCCCGGACCTGCCCCAGCCGGGTGCCCGGCCCCAGCGCCCACGAGGTCGCCGTGCCACCGAGGGTGCAGACGACGGCCGGCTGGAGCAGCTCGATCTGCCGATCCAGCCAGGAGCGGCAGTTACCCACCTCGGAGCGGCGGGGCGTGCGATTACCCGGTGGCCGGCACTTCACCACGTTTGTCACGGCCGCCCGAGCGCGTGACAGCCCGACTTCGGCGAGCAGCTGATCCAGCAGCTGCCCGGCCTTGCCCACGAACGGCTGCCCGCTGATGTCCTCCTGCGCTCCCGGGGCCTCACCGACGAAGAGCACCGGGGCCTGCGGCGGGAAGGCGCCCGGGACCACGCGCGAGCGGCCCGCGACGAGGTCCGGACAGGCGACGCACCGGCAGGCGGAGCTCGCGAGCTCGGCGAGACTTCCGGCGGCCTCCGCCGCGAGCGCCGGGTGCACCACCCGAGCGTCGGCTGGGCTCACCTTGCCACCGGCCGCTCGGGCCTGCGGATGCGCTCAACCGCCGCTCGTATTTCGGCGGTTACGGCCGCCGGGCGCTCCAGCATCACCATGTGACCGGCTCCGGGCACGACGACAAGCCGCGAGGACGGCAGTAGCTGCGCGATGGCTTTGCTGTGGGCAGCGGGTGTGATGAGGTCGCGCTCCCCGACCAGGACCGTGACGTCCACGTCACAGAGCCGCTCGATGGCATGCAGCTTCTCGTGCTCGAGCAGTGTCATAACAAACTCGGTCATCACGTTGACCCGCGTCGCCGCCACCATGCGCTCCATGAACGACACCAGCGTGGGGCTGACGGGGGTTCCGAAGGCGTAATGCCGGGTCAGCAGGAACGACAGATCTCCGGCACGCGAGCGTCCCACGTCGATCAGGCCGGCGCCACGCTCGACGATCAACACGGCCCGGGGCAGGACGATCCGCACGCCGCGGTAGACCAGGGCGGGCAGGCCGAGGATGCCCTCCCCCACGCGGCCCGTGGACGTGCTCACCAGAAGCACGCCGGAGACGCGCGGTCCGAACAGCTCAGGGCGGGCGTCGGCGAGCGCCATCACGCTCATGCCCCCCATCGAGTGCCCGACCACGAGCACCGGCCCGCCCGATGCCAGCTCGTCCAGCACACGTTCCAGGTCCCGTCCCAGCTGGTCGATGGTGGACGACTCGCGCTTGCCCCGGCCGGATCGGCCGTGCGCCCGCTGGTCGTAGCAGACCACCCGCACAGCGCCCTGCAGTTCATGCCACTGGTAGTGCCAGCACCGGCTGTCCACGACGTAGCCGTGAACCAGCACCACGGTGACCGGCGAGTCCGCCGGGCCGGCCACCCGCGCGTGCAGAACCACGCCGTCCTGCGCGACGACGGCGCGCCGGGTACCTCCCCGCAGTTCCCCGAACGCCTCGTCCCGCCGGTCGTCGGGTTGCCGGCGGGCCCGGGTGACCAGGTACCGCTCCAATGCCACCCCGGCCGTCACCCCGGTGCCGACGAGCGTCGCCGCCATGCCGAGGACCGTCCGCCCGATCATGTGGACGTGCCGGTGTAGGTGCGCGGCACCCTGGCCCCCACACGGCTGACGATCTCGTAGGAGATCGTGCCGACCAGCTCCGCCCACTCCTGCGCGGTGGGTTCCCCGGCGTCGCCGGGCCCGAACAACAGCGCCTCGTCACCGTCGTGCACCGGGTCGTCCCCGACGTCGACCACGAACTGGTCCATGCAGACCGTCCCACTGATGGTGCGACGGCGCCCACCCAGCAGCAGCGGACCGGTATTGGTGGCCGTCCGGGGAACTCCGTCCGCGTAGCCCACCGGTACGAGCGCCAGCCGGGTGCGGCCGGCCGTGACGTATCGGTGGGCGTAGGAGACGCCGGAGCCCGCGGGCACGGTCTTGCTCAGCGCCACCCGCACCGCGAACGTCATCGCCGGGCGCAGGCCGTAGACCTCCGGACCTGCGACGTCCGGCACCGGCGAGAGCCCGTAGACCGCGATGCCCGGCCGGACGAGGTCGTAGTGCGCCCCCGGCGACGTCAGCGTGGCGGCCGAGTTGGCCAGGTGCCGGACCTCGGGACGCAGCCCCGCCGCGGTGGCCTCGGTGAGGGCCTCCGCGAAGACGCGCTCCTGGGCGGCGATGGTCGGGTGGCCCGGCGCATCGGCGTAGGCCAGGTGCGACCACACCCCCACCACCCGCACGGCGCCCTCGGTCTCCGCTCTCGCGGCCGCCCGGCACAGGTCCGGCCAGTCGGACGGCGGAGCGCCGCCGCGAGACAGCCCGGTATCGATCTTCAGGTGCACGCGAGCCGGTACGCCGGTGGCCCGCGCGGCGTCCGCGCAGTGCCGCAGCGCCCACTCGGCGCCGACGCCCAGATCGATGCCGGCGGCGACCGCCGGAGCGAGCGGCTCCTGCGGGGTGTAGAGCCAGGCCAGCAGCGGGCCCTCCACGCCCGCCCGGCGCAGTTCGAACGCCTCATCGAGGAAGGCGACGCCGAGCCATGCTGCGCCGCCGGCCTTCGCGGCCCGGGCCGACTGCACGATGCCGTGCCCGTATCCGTCAGCTTTGACGACGGCGAGCAGGTCGGCCGACGGTGCCGCCGCGCGCAGGGCGCGGACGTTGGAGGTGATGGCGTCCAGATCGATCCGCGCCTGCGCGCGCAGGGGCGCCGTCACGCCCAAACCCCAGCCGCTGCTGCCGCCGTTGCTGTCGGGCCGGACATCGGCGGGTTCTCTGCCCGGTAATCGGCCGTCACCGCGCGCACCGCGGCCGGCCAGGTCGCCAGCAGATCCGACGCGGCCACGGGGGACGTCCCGCCTCCCGGACTCCCCACCGCCAGCCGGCCCGCCAGCCCGTGCAGGAACGCACCGCACGAGCCGGCGTCCAGCGGCGCCAGGCCCCCGGCGAGCAGGGCGGCGCAGCCGCCGGAGAGCACGTCCCCGCTGCCGGCGGTGGCCAGAAACGGGGTGGCGGTGGTGTTGACCCGGACCGGTCCTCCCGGGTCGGCGAGCACCGTGGTGCTGCCCTTGAGCAGCACCGTGCAGCCCAGCGTGTCGGCCGCCCGTCGCACAGCGGCCAGCCGGTCGGCCTCCACAGCGTCGCGATCCCCACCGATCAGCCGGATCAGCTCCCCGGCGTGCGGGGTGAGCAGGGTGGCGGCGGTTCGTCCACCCAGGGAGGTGCCCAACGCGGCGAGCAGCGTCAGGCCGTCCGCGTCCACCAGCACCGGCAGGTCCGTCGCGAGTATCGCGCCAAGCACGTCGCCGGCCGTCGAGTCCGTGCCCATGCCGGGGCCTACTACCCAGGCCTGGAC
Source organism: Actinomycetota bacterium (assembly GCA_030773415.1). Lineage (GTDB taxonomy): Bacteria > Actinomycetota > Actinomycetes > JALYNC01 > JALYNC01 > JALYNC01. The sequence continues at coordinate 543 of JALYNC010000065.1, read as the reverse complement.
CCGCCCGGCGGCGAGCACCTCGGACGGCGACCGTGCCTCCGTCACCACCGCCTCGGGCCAGCGCTGTCGGACCTGCTCGGCCGCGTGCGCCGGTCCGGCGAAGCGGACCATGCCGGCGCCCGCGCGCACGGCACCGCCCACCGCCAGTACGGCGGCGCCCGGATAGACCTCGCTACCTGCGACGACGCCGACGACGCCCCGGGTGTACTTCGTGGCCTCGGCCGCCGGCTGGGGTAGCAGCGCCGCGACATCGGCGGCATCCAAGGCGTTCACCGGAGCGGTATCGGACGGCGGCAACGCGGGTCCGAGGCCGATGTCCACGCACTCCACGAGCCCGGCATGCTGGGCGCCCGGCGCGATCAGCAGACCGGGCTTGAGCGCCCCGAACGTCACGGTGACGGCCGCCGACACGGCGTGGCCGTGGACCCGGCCGGAGTCCGCGTCCACTCCGCTCGGCACGTCGACCGCCACCACCGTCGCACCGGCGGCGGCGCTCAGCTTCGCCAGCCGGGCAGCCGGCTCGCGCAGCGGACCGCCGCCGCC